>CALVRX010000013.1 GCA_944358815.1 uncultured Bacilli bacterium
TATTTAATGTTGAAAACACAATATCATTATATGTAGCACCTATGTTTTTAACAATAGTACCATTAGTTTATGCAATTTATATAAATAAAAGCATAAAAAAACAAGACATATAAATTACAATTTATCGATTAAATATCTATAAAAAATTTGTAGTTAAATTTTAGTTATTTTTTATAAAAAATAATTCAAATTTACTTATATTTAATCAAATTTATTCAAGCTCGCTCAAATTTTATAAATAATCAAAGTTCTTAAAAATAAAGGATTTTTTGATATTTTACACTATACTACTAATTAGAACTTTTTTCATACCCGATAGGTTAAAGGTTCAAATTCCCCTCTCGATACCAATATATAATTAACTAAATAGCAATATCTCATTTTTTACGCAAAAAGAAAAAGGCTTAAAGCCTTATAGTTGTTTAAAGAATTGTTTTTTACAAACAACAAACATAACTGTTCCAGCTACGGCAACAACGCCAATTCCTAGAGCTACTGGCATACTAACACCAGTCTTTGGATTTTCAATATTTTCTTTTTTAGGAGTTTCAGTTGGAACTTGAACCGTTGGCTGAGTTGTAACTTCTGGCATCTCAGGATTAACAATTTGACCATTTCTTGAATCATATACTCCCGCTAACATTGTAAACTCTTGAGGAGTTCCAGTAGTCATATCAGTACCATTTAACCATAATACATATACATATCCATCTTCTAAAGTATTTTCATCAACACCAATCTCCCCAGTTTTCTCTGTATATGCTTCCCAATTTTCATCACTATAAGGAGCTACTTCAGCCACAATATTTGATAAATCTGTAAATACTTCAACAAAAAACTCATTAAGTATTTGGAATGTTTTTCCTATAATTCCATCATAAACTTTTTGAGCCATATCCAAAGCAGCTTTATTTTCTGCTGTTGGATTTGCCTCATAAGCAGCTTCAGCAATATTTAAATTACTTTCAGCTTCTTCTGATTCTTTATTAAGATTTTCAATCTTTTCTTTAAGCTCTGAGCTAATATAATCCACCGCATTATCTGAATAATCTTGTACCTTATTTTCAATAGCTTTATATTGTTCTTCAGTAATCTTTACTATTTGATGTGATAATGACTCCCCATCTTCTAAAGTATAAGTAATTGAACTATCATTTAAATCAGTACTAAATTCAAATCCAATCGCGTTAACTTGAGTAAATCCAATTAACATTGTCATCAATAAAAATCCAAATATTTTTAATTTTTTCATCCTCTCTCATCCTTTCCTATCATAAATATATCATATTCATTACACAAATGCAACACGTTTTTATCACATTTACACGTTTACAATTAACTATAAAATATGATATTATTTATAATAAAGGGGACAAAAAATGAAAAAAGAAAAAAAGAATTATAACGTCAGTTATTATGATTATAATTTAGTTAAAGACAGCGCTAAAATGATTGATAAACACACCAATTATCAAAACAAAAATGTCATCATCAACATTCATGATCATAACGGTGATGTCCTCCGAGACTTTAAAAGATTAAAAAAATTAACCAAACAATATAAAAATATTAAATTTAAAATCGTCTACTCTAAAGAATATATAAAAAGAAATAGAAAAAAGCAAATTTTATTAAACTTAATCAAAATAATATTAATGTTAATCATAATAGCTACCATCGTATATTTTGCATTATTCTTCGTCGACCAAGATAAAGCTAAAGATCTATCAGACCACATAAAAAAATATAAACCAGAAATAACCACACCTGATAATAATCAACCTAATCAAACAGTCCCAGAAACACAAAATCAAGCCCCACAGATCCTAAACACATATAATAAAAACTACTCTAAAATGTTTTCTGAATTAAAAAAAATCAACACAGAAACCGTCGGCTGGCTTACTGTTAAAGATACCAACATCGACTACCCTGTTGTCAAACATTCCGATAACGATTACTATTTGCACAAAGATTTTGAAAATAATAATAACCGTTATGGTTGGCTCTTTATGGATTATCGCAACACTGCCCCTACTTTAAGTCAAAACACTATAATATATGGTCATGATAGCGGTGGTGTCATGTTTGGAAATTTATATAAAGTTCTCTATAGAAAATGGTATACCAATAAAAATAATCAGAAAATAACTTTTAATACTGAAAATGAATCATCAACTTGGCAAATATTTTCAATATATAAAATAGATACCACTACTGATTACTTAAAAACCACATTTACCGGTAATGAATTTAAAAACTTTGTACACATGATTACCCAAAGAAGTATCTATAACTTCAATGTTCCAGTATCAACTAACGATAAAATACTAACGTTATCAACCTGCCATGGAGATAAACAAAGATTAGTTGTCCACGCAAAAAAGCTCTCATGAGCTTTTTTTATTTCTAATTGATAAGAATTTAACTGTCTTCCATCACATTCAAACTATAATATTCTCCATCAAACAGTTTAATTATTAACTGTCACATAATTATTTGGATTGACTCATTTATAAAAAAATTATCTTCATATTCATCTTTATAAAGTCCATATACACTGATCACTATATCTACATTATCTAATATCTATTCCTCATCAGATGAACATAAACACATTATTCATAAAGATCAGCTATGACTTCTGGTACATCGGCACTTAAAAATCCACTCATTTTATTATCATAAGACACATCATTAAAAAAAGTAACTACCACATATAACTATGATACATTCAAATACAACAATTTTTAAAATAAAACTTATAAATGTTTTTTAGATATTTAACTTCACTTTAGTTATTTATGATTATTAAATTATGTTTATTTTACTAGGCTTAAAGCCTAGTTTACCTAGTTTTTTTATTAGAAATATCTAATACTTTTTTATTTTAAAACCAAATGGTATAATTATCTCAATCACAACCAGTAAATTATAAAGGAGACTATAATATGAATTTATATGACATTTTTATACAATTAAATATAAAATTTGAAGAAATAAAACATGAACCAGTTTTTACCATCAAACAAGCACAAACAATAAAAAATAAAATAGATGGAACTGGATGCAAAAATTTATTCTTGACAGATAAAAAAGGTAAATATTTTTTAATAATATTACAAGAAAATAAAAAAGCTAATATTAAAGAAATAGCAAAAATAGTTAATACATCACATTTATCCTTTACAAAAATTTCAGAATTAAAAGATATTTTACATTTAGAAAAAGGTAGTGTTACACCATTTGGTATAATTAATGACATTACTAACAAAGTCTTATTAGTAATAGATAAAGATTTAAAGGGCAAAAAATTACTATTTCATCCAAATGTAAATAATAAAACAATTTCTATTACCTATGATGATTTAATAAAATTTATTCAATTTGAAAAGCACCATTATATAAATATTTAAAAAATTACAATAAACAGGATAAAAATATCAAATTTATATTATAATTAATCTTATTGCTTTATATATTTTTATAATATAGTTTATAAAAATATTTTTAATTTATATAGTAAATAACTATAAAATCAGCAAAAAACTAGATATTCAAAATCTAGTTTTTCTTAAAATAAACCATAAATTGTTCCATCATCATCAATTTTCATATTTTCATAAGCAGGTTGTTTAGATAAACCAGGCATCGTCATAATCTTACCCATATAAACGACAATAAACCCAGCTCCACTATTGACCTTCACATCACGGACTGTAATCTCATAGTCTTTTGGATAACCTAATTTCTTTGGATCATCACTGATTGAATACTGAGTTTTTGCCACACAAATTGGTAGTTTATCTAAGCCCAATTTCTCAATACTCTTAATACCCTCTTCCGCTAAAGACAAATATTGAACAATGCCCGCATGATAAATTTCTCTTGATACCTTTTCAATCTTTTCCTTAATAGATTCATTTTCATCATAAAGTAAATGAAACTCTTTTTCATTATCACACATTTTAACTATTTTTAAAGCCAAATCTAAAGCGCCTTCACCACCTTTAGCATAAGAATCAGAAATAGCAAACTCACATCCTAAATTTTCACAATATTGTTTAACAAATTCCATTTCTTCATCGTCATCGTAAATAAACTTATTCAAACAAACAATGACATTATCCAAATACTTCTTCATATTTTCTACATGAACCTTTAAATTACAAATACCCTTAGCTAAATATTTCATATTTTTAATATTAAGCTCATCTTTCATCATTCCGCCATTATATTTTAAACTACGTATTGTCGTATTAACTACTATTACACTTGGTTTTAAATGACCATATCGACACTTAATATCCAAAAACTTTTCTGCCCCTAAATCTGCTCCAAAACCAGCTTCTGTGACAACATAATCAGCTAATTTCAGTCCCAGTTTAGTCGCAATTAAGCTATTACATCCGTGTGCAATATTCGCAAAAGGTCCACCATGAATAATCACTGGATTATTTTCCAAAGTCTGTACCAAATTAGGTTTTATCGCATCTTTAAGTAAAATTGTCATTGCCTCTTCTACTTTTAAATCTTTAACATATAAAGGATTACCATCCATATCATAAGCAAATAAAATATTACTAATTTTTTCTTTTAAATCTTTTAAATCATGAGCTAAACACAAAATTGCCATAATTTCAGTCGCTACTGTAATACAAAAATGATTTTCATGAGACACATCCTTGCCTAAATCTAATCCAACAGTCACTGTTCTAAGCGCTCTATCATTCATATCTACACAGCGATTAAATAAAATTCTATCCTTATCGATATTTAAACTATTACCTTGAAATAAATGATTATCAATGGCTGCACAAAGTAAATTATTCGCAGCTCCAATAGCGTGCATATCTCCAGTAAAATGTAAATTTATATCTTCCATAGGAATAACCTGTGAATATCCACCACCAGCCGCTCCTCCTTTAATTCCAAAACAGGTCCTAAAGAAGGTTCTCTAAGCACAGCAACACTGTTATATCCAGCCCTCCTCATTGCATCGTGAATTCCAATACTCATAGTTGTCTTACCTTCCCCAAATGGTGTAGGATTAATAGACGTTACTAAAATCAATTTCCCATCATTTTTTTTCAAATCATTTAAAATACCTAAATCAATTTTAGCTTTATATTTTCCAAAACATTCTAAATACTTATCCCCAATATTTAATTTTTTAGCAACATCGCCAATCTTAAGCATCTTTGAACTTCTCGCAATTTCAATATCTGTCATCCAATCACCTCTTACAGATATTATATCAAAGATTAATAAAATAAGTTAAACATTTTTGCAAATAAATTATGTGAAAAAGGCGCCGAATAACGAAACTTAGGCTTTTCATCTCCAATTGCCTTAAAAATCTTATTTGCAATAGTATTCAAATTTCTCTTTTCAAATAACCACAAATAAATATTCTCATATTTTCTAATTAATTCTATTTGTGAAGCAAAAAAAGAATCATTATCCATAAATTCATACTTCTTATCGAAAGCTAATTTATTAAATCCTGTTCTATATAAACCAGGTTCTACTAAAACTATGTCTATATTAGACTTTAAAAGCATACTTTCATAATATAATACTCTTGCCATCACCGATAAAGCTGCCTTACTAGCGCAGTAACTTCCTAAAAAAGGCAGAGGCATCTTACTCGTTAAAGAAGATATAATAACAATTCTTCCTTCACCTTTATAAATCATATTTTTAATAACCTTCTGTATAATATTCAAATTAGCAAAAACATTTACTTCAAAATTTTCCCGCACCTTATCTAATGGTATTTCCATAAGTGACCCACCTTCTGCAATTGCGCCATTTAACACTAAAACATCAATATCTAAACTATCTAATTTATCCGCATCCTTTACCATATCGAGCTTCAAACATTCAATATTATCACAATTTTTATATAATTTTTTAACACTCTTAAGTTCACTTTCTGTATGCACTGTCACATAAACATAATAATCTTTAAGCCTTTGAATAACCGGATAAATCATCCCACTACGTGCTCCTGTAATTAAAATTTTTTTCATCATATCACCCTTATTAATTTCCCCCGAAAAAATCAAAATATACAATTTGACAGTCAAATAAATAACGTGTATAATACGTTTACTGAAATTTTGAGGAGGCTATTTATGAATAATTCTGAATTTTATAACACTATATCTTTAATTCATGATCATCAAAATACTGTTGCACTAATCAATATTAAAGAATTTAAAAAACTAGAACGTATAAATGGTGAATATAAATGGACCCCTTTAAAAATAGGTAACATGCCAGCTATTCCCATACTAACTAGTGATTTTAAAGAATGCTTTCGTTCGACAAAAGAACAAGTCAGCATCAGAATAACCCCAATATGGAAATATTTATCTAATGGGGAAAAAGTTATTACTCCAAATATCGAAAAATTCGAATTAATTGAAAACAGTGGTGCACAAAATCGTTATTCTTTATCTAGAATAATTAATCCTAACCATCACTATTTATCTAACTCTACTTGGAAAACCCTTTTTGATCAAACATTTGCCACTAGACAAAATGCTATTGAATGGAACAAAAGTAATAGATCTACTTTACTATCACCTATAGATAATACTATCTTAAATGCCTACTTAGAAACATACAAAAATGAATTAGCAGAATTTAACCAAATTTACGAACAAAGTGCTAAAGTAGCTCACGAATTAAGAAGCTATCAAAAGAAATTAAAATAAAGACTTGCCATTAAGGTAAGTCTTTATTCATTACATCATATTATCTAACTTATTTGTTAAATTATTTGCACCATCAGCCACATCATCAAAAGCATTTTTCATAGCCTTCATCATCGGCTTATTATACTTTTGATAAACCAGTGTCAGTGCACTACCCATTGCCATTAACGCAACACTTTTCATCATTTTCATTATATCACCTACTTGTCAGAAACATGATGTGTATGTCTTTTAACATACATTTTTATTGTTTCCACTCATTTCAAATTTATACTTTATTTTTTCTAAAAGTTTTGAATTTCTGACATATTCATGATTATTTTGTACACTTAGTAAAAAAGCATCCGGTTCACCAATTATAATCAATTTCTTCTTAGCCCTAGTTACACCAGTATAAACTAACTTTTTATAAAGCATTCGTCTATATGAATGTGCCATCGGCATAATTACCATTTCAAATTCACTACCTTGACTCTTATGAATACTAATTATAAAACCATGTTTTATTTTATTAAAATCTTTAGGTGTATACTTTACTAAATTTCCTTCAAAATCTACATATATTTCATCTTTTTTACTCTTACTAGTATTACCATATTTAATATACTTAATAACTCCTATATCGCCATTAAATACATTCTCATCCGGCATATTCACTAACTGTAAAATTTTATCGTTCTCTCTAAAAATAACCTCACCTACTTTAACTTCTCTTTTCTCACTACTAGGTGGATTAAACACATTTTGTAACTCCTTATTTAAAGCATCAATACCATTTTCTCCTTTATACATAGGCGCTAAAATCTGCAACCTTTTATAATCATATCCTTTTTCTATGACCTTCTCACAAAGCCTCATCAAATTACTTTTTATATAATTTGCTGAACATTTTAAAAAAGTATAATCATTATATGTATTTAAATAATTTTCACTTAAATTTCCATCTTTTATTTCATAAGCTAGTGAAATAATATAAGAATCTTCATCTTGTCTATATAAATGATTTAAATGTACAACATCCAGTACATCACTACAAATTAAATCTTTAAGTAAATTACCTGGTCCCACACTAGGTAATTGGTCATAATCACCTACCAAAATCATTTTAACATTTCTTTTAAGTCCTTTAAGCAAACTATCAAACAAATTAATATCTATCATACTAACTTCATCGATAATTACCAACTCTACATTTGACTTATTTTCCTCATTAACCATAAATTTTTCATCATCTTTATTCCATTTTAAAAATCTATGAATAGTCGATGCCGGTAAAAAAGTCGATTCACTCATTCTCTTACTTGCTCTACCAGTAGGCGCTAAAAGAGCTAATTTTTCAGTAAACTCATCGTAATCAAGTTTATTAACATGTTGATATAATTCAGTAATTGCTTTTATAATGGTTGTTTTTCCAGTACCTGGTCCTCCAGTAATAATCAAAATATTATCTTCTAAAGCCTTAATAATCGCTTTTCTCTGTTCATCGTTATACTTAATACTATTAATTTTTTCAAGTTCACTAAGTAACTTATCTAAATTCTTATACTTTTTAGCTTCTCTCGATGACATATCATATAACCTATCTACAATATTCGCCTCTGCCTGCCAAATCTCTTCTAAATAAAAATCTTCACCATCGATAACAATATACTCATTCTCTTCTAAATCCTTAAATAATTCATCATAATTATCATAATCTACATTTAAAAATTTATTCACGTTGTAAATAATTACCTCTTTACTCAAAAAACTATCGCCATTTTGATATATCAATTTTTTCATTATATACAAAATTGCCGCTTTTAATCGCTTACTATCCATTTTATCTACATCTAAAAGCAAAGCCGCCTTATCCACTTTTAAAAAAGAAATCTCTGGTATATTATAAACTATTTGATAAATATTATTGTTTATAATCATATCTGTATTAGACTTATATTCGTTGTAAATACTAAGAGCATCTTTCATCGAAAAACCAAGATCAATAAGTTGCGAAATTACTTTATGACTTTCTTCATATTTTCTCAAAGTATTTACTATTTTTTTAATCTTATTTTCCGAAAGTTTAGGCACTAAATAAAGAACACTCTCATCTTCTAAAATCCTATCTATAGCCTCATCACCTAAAACGTCAGCAATTTGTGTAGCTAATTTTTCACCAACACCCGGAAATAAATCACTAGATAAAAAAGTAACTATTGCATCCTTACCAGTCGGTTTTAATCGTTCATACCTTTTAGCTTGAAATTGCAAACCATATCTTGGATGATTAACAGCTTCCCCATATAAAACATAAGTATCATCCTCATTTAATTCATGGAAATAACCAGTAAAAGTAATTGTATGATTGACATATTCTTCCATCATCTCATCATTAGTCTCTCTTACTTTAAAAATACCAATCACATAACCTTTATCGGATTTAAAAATACTTCGTCTAAAATTTCCTTTGATGAAACTTTCCATAATAATCATCCCTTCAGTTTTAATTTGCAAATTATAATAAATAACCTAAAAGAAAAAGGCTATAAAGCCTATTTAGTCTTACCTGGTAAATTAATATAACCACTGGCTATATATTGATTAGCCCTTTGTTGTGCATCCGTTCTATCTATCTGTCCAAAACGATTACCTTGTTCATCGACAAAATAGCCAGTGCCATTACGCATAATTTCAAATTTAATACCAGGATATTGATGAAGATCTTCACTATAAACTACTTGATAAGCCGCCTCGGCATTTTGTTGTTGAATATGTGTTTGATAAGCTACTCCCCCTAAAGCAGCGGCTGCTATCGCTGCTGCTACCAATGCTGTCTTTATTTTCCCAGTCATATCTTTTCTATAATCATAAACCATTTTAGGTTGTGGTAAAGAAGATATTCTTATCTTATATTCATTATTAGCCATACTAGGATTCATATTATTTCTCACTAAATTATTAGAATATTCGTTCATGATAACACCTCTATAATTTATTATAACAAAAATATTAATTTAATTCAAAACTTTTATATCACTTATTAAATATGGATATTCAACTTGACTAATTTTTACTAAAACCTCCTTGCCCAAAAGACTTCTATCTCCTTTTGCTTTAATAAGCAAAAAATTCCCAGTATGACCAATTAAATAACCATCATCATACACTTCTGGAATAAAGCCCTCTTCCATTCCTACATGTTTCTTCATATAATCTTCTTCAAACCGTCTAGAAAGATCAAGTAATCTTTTTACTCTATTTTTTTTAACATTACCAACCACTTTATTATCCATTTTACTTGCCTTAGTTCCCTCCCTATCAGAATAAGGGAAAACATGTATTTTAGAAAAACCAATCTCTTTAATTGTCGAAATACTTTCTTCAAACTGTTCTTCACTCTCACCAGGAAAACCGACAATAACATCAGTAGTTATATTCATATCCGGTTTAATTTCTCTAAGTTTTTTTATTTTGTTTATAAAGTATTTCTTATCATATTTTCTATTCATCTGTTTTAATATTTCATCACTTCCAGATTGAAGTGGTATGTGCATATGATTAACTAGTACTTTACTATTTTTAATTACATCCATAACCTCATCATTAATCTCTGTAATTTCTATAGATGAAATTCTTAGTCTTTTTAAACCATCTAATTGCACTAAATCTTTAAGCAAATCTGCAAAACTATAATTACCATCGTGATAATGACCTGTGTGAATACCCGTTAAAACAATTTCTTTATGCCCATTTTTTATTAATGACCTAGCTTCCTGTAGTACCTTTTCACGTGCCTTACTTCTAACATGTCCTCTTACATAAGGAATTATACAGTAAGAGCAATAATTATCACATCCATCTTCAATCTTAATATACGCTCTAGTTAAATCAAAATTATTTAACATCATATCCTCAAAAGGAGCATCATCCATATCTTCGACCGCATATATTTTCTCCTTAAAATCATCTAAATAATTTACAATTTCACTTTTATGTCTATTTCCAATAATAATATCCGCATCAATATTTTTATCTTTTTTATTTTGAATCATACATCCTGCTACAACCAAAATTGCCTTCGGATATTTTCTTCTCAAACTTCTAATAATTTTTCTTGACTTACTATCTGCTGTATTTGTAACTGTACAAGTATTTACCACCCAAACATCTGGATTATCTGTCCTAACATATCCATGATTTTCCAGCAAATTAGCCATGACTTCGCTTTCATATTCATTAACCTTACAGCCTAAAGTATAAATATTATATGTCATATTAAACCTCCAAAAAAATAAGCCTTAAGGCTTATAAATTTCTTCTAAACTCTTTAAGTGAATTTAAAAAATCCATATTTTTCTCACTTTCACTTTGTCTTTTTTCTTCATAAGCTCTATTTATTATACCATCATTTTGACGTTTTAAAGAGCTTTTTTTACCTTCTTTTTGAATTCCAAAAATCGGTGAAATAATTTCAGAATTTTTAAATCCACGATGTTCTTCTTTATTAGATTTCACACTCATTATCTTATCAGTATGTTCCTTATAAGTATTCATAGCATCATGTACTTTTGTATCCGCACTATCTTCTACTTTAGCTTCATATTTATCTGCTTGATGTTTTAATTTATCAGCAGCTGCCATCAATTCTTGATAACTAATAATTGCATTTTCTTCCTGTTCGCGCTCAAATTCATCGATATTATCTTCATCTTCATTTGAATCTTCGGCAATCTCTTCTTGCTTTTCTAAATCCATACTCATTTGCGCATAAACCCGTTCTAGCTCTTCTTTAGCCTTCCTCTGTTCCTCGGTAAGTTCCTTTTTTTCCTCTACCTCATCATCTAAATCATCTTCATTATCAAATCTTTCATCTTCACTTATCGGTAAAACTCTATTTTTATTAATAATTGCTCTAAAAATAAGTGCTACAACCACTAAAATAACTACCAAAATAGCACCAATAATCATCAAATCTCTATCCGCAATTTCAAATAAAATATTCATACAATCCACTCCATTTTATACCATAAGCGAAATAAAAAACAAAATATTTTGTTTTTCTAACTTAGCTTACACACTATATACAGTTTACCACAAACATTATCCTTTTTCAAACATTTTGTCATATATTTTTATTTTAACCCAAATAACTTTTTTATACCAAGTTCCACAAAAATAAAATTTTACTATCTTTAACGCCTATATCCATAATATGAATCAAAATCATCATAATCATGATAGCCATTGGCTGTATAATTATTACCATATCCATTATAATTATTACCACCCAAATTTAAAATAAGTGAAACTATAAACACTAAAACTATACAAAATAACGCTGTAAGTAAATAAACATAACCATGCCTATTTTTATCTTTTACACCTAAATATTCCAATCCTCTATATATATAAAGCATATTTAAAACATAACCCAATACTAAAATACAAAGTCCAAACATAGGAATAATAAACATTAAAATAGCTGCAATAATTAAACTGACAATCGGAATAACCGCATTAATTCCATAGAAAACTACATACTTTTGAAAACTCTTATCACCTTTAAATATAATACCATTAACTATATACAAAAAACCTATATAAATAATCGAACCCAAAATACCTCCAGCTAAAGAAGCTAAAAATATTTGTAAAAATGGAACAGTAAATGAATAATGAACACCCACTACATTAATTGTCACATTACTTACTAATGATAAAACAAAAAATGCCACAGCTATACTTAAAATACCAATCAAAATTAAACCAATCTTAAAGTATTTATCCATAGTATATTTTTTTATTGTATCAATTGGTTTAATAAACATCCCTTTGACAATATCTAAAAAATCATTTTTTCTTTCCTCTTGTTGTTTTATTTGGCAAGTGCAAACTTCACCATCCTCTAATTTTCTACCACAATGAATACAATATTTTGCCATATTTAAACCTCCTTAAAATCTTGAAAATAAACTAACCAAACTAGAAAAATCTTTTAATTTAAAACCATCTTTATAATCATAAGTTAAATACATTATATCATCACCAGAACCATCTATATCATCGTCAGATAAATAACCATCAGCTGTATATTGATAATCTGCATCTACAGTCACTTTTAAATAACCATTTTCCAAAACTTCTATCTCTTCAATATTTATATCCTTAAAATCAATTTTTTGTAAATGACTATCGCTAATAGTTTCCCTAAACTTGTCATAAGATTGTTTTAAATCACCATCTTCAAAATTCATATCATCAAAAGATTTATCCCCGATAGCTGATTCATATAATGTTTTAATATCATCTGATAGTGTCTTTAAAAGTTCCTTTTCATCCTTATCTTTTAATTCAATATCATTCATAAGCGATTTAGTACTACTAACATCTAACTTACCATCTAAAATAAGCCCATTTTTTAAAGTCATTTCGACATCGTATATTCCTTTGAATAAAGACGGAATTTCATAAACATCATACTGCTTATTTTTACTATTTTTCAAATACTTTTTTCCCACTTCAATGCCATCTAATTTTAAACCTACTCCCTTTAAAACTTCTATTTCATAATTTTCTTCTACTAAAGAACTACCTTCACTAATTTTCCAATTAGGAAAAATCAAAAATTTATTTTTTTTATTTTTTACCAAATAAATTGTCTGTGTTAAAGGAGTTTGTCTTCCTTCTAAAATATAACTAATTTCCACTTGTGCAGATAAACCATCACTTGAAATATCCTGACTTATTACTTGATAATTCATCAGATCCAACCCCGACTCTTCATCGTGAATCATCTTTTCAAAAATATCTTTAGTAGTAAATTCACTCTTCGGAAAACTGATATAATCATATATCTTATCGCTATCCGCATCCATAACCGCCTTAAAATAATTTACAGCTACATTTGCCGGTTTAAACTGATTACTCAAAATTAAACCACCACCAATTAAAATAATAGCTATAATACTAATTACAATAATGATTATTAAATTTTTTTTATTTAACTTCTTTCTAGGAGCCTTTGGTAAAATAATTTTTTCTTCTTCCTTAATTTCCGTACCACAAAATTCACAAAATTTCGCACTATCTTTATTTTTTTTACCACATTTTGGACAAAACATAAATCTTACTCCTTTCTACAAACATTATAGACTATCTAAAATTTTTTATCAATTATTTTTTAAATACTTATCAAATCCATCTGTTTTTACTATCTCATTACCATCTATCCACATTGCTTCACTACTATAATCCAAAGCCATCTTTTTTCCTTCATCAATATCCATTAAAAATAAACTATTAACAAGCATATTTGCCGTTAAATTATCACTAGAAATGACTATAACACCATCATATTTACTTTCCTTTTTAGAAGTTTTTGGATTAACCATATATGCTTCAAATTTATTAGTATTATATCTGCTCGCCATACTTTTATTTTCCAAATAAACCACTTCTAATATCCCATTACTATTTGGTTTATTAATGCTAACCTTAAAATTACCACTATCATAATACTCACCAGCCGATATATCACCATTTTCAGACACAATATATTTTTTTATATCGTTTTGTTTAAAATAATTTAAAACCTCATTAGTCGCATAACTGCCAATCACATTGTCAAAATTAAAATTAAATTTTTCTTTTAATACACCATCTTCGGTATCTAATTTTTCAATCATACTTTTAAACTGAAAATCTTCACCATTTTTTAATTTTCTTAAAAGTTCCCCACTCGTTATATCTACATAACCATTTGTTTTATAATAAAGAATTTTTCCATATTCTAATAAAGTCTTCTCACTTTCATTAATCTTGCCAAATAAATTATTAACACCTTCATATTTTTGAAATATATTATTAATCTCCCTTGTTAACTTATTATGATTAACAGTGTCATACACTTTAAAAGTAATTTTTTCACCATAATAATTAAAAGTTTCTATGTATGGACTTTTTTTATAAAAAAATAAGCTCCATACTACCCAAATTACTAAAATAATTATAATCAATAAAATAATATAATTTCTCTTATCCACTATTTTTTGAAACATAAAATCACCACTTAAAGTATAACAAAAGACCCTACTTATACGCAAGGTCAATTATTTTATTAAATCTTTTTCTAAAACATATTCATAAACTTTTTTAAGTTTATATCCAATTTTTTTAATATCTCTAGCTTTAGCTACTTTATAACCTTCTTCAGTTAAATCTGGTAATTTATCCTTTAAAATAAGTTTTATTTTATATTCAAAATCATCGACATTTTTAGCCTTATAAACATTAACCCCATCTTTAAGCCAATCGTCATATATAGGAATATCACTAATTAAAGTCTTTGCCTTCATAGCTAAAGCCTCTAATAACACTATACCTTCTGTCTCTTCCTTAGTTGGAAAAATATATAAATCACATCCTTGATAAGCATCTTTTAACTCGATACTCGGAATATATCCTGGAAAATAAACATTATCTGTTTTATTTTTAATTGCATCACTAATTTTAAGTGGAATAAGTGCTGGTTTCGTATAACCAAACCAAATAAACTTATACTCAGGCATCCTTCTAGCTAACTCCAAAAATTCTAAAATTCCTTTTCTTTCAATATAAAGTCCTACTGCCATAATGACCTTATCATCATCACTAAAACCATATTTTTTTCTAAACCTTTCTCTACCACCTTTGGATGGTTTAAAAAATTCTAAATCAATTCCATTAGAAATTGGAATAATCTCTTTTCCTAAATCATATTTTTCTAAAACTCTTTTAGAATATTCTGTCGGCGTAATAAGTAAATCAGCCGAACCATAACATAGCTTTAACCATTGACGAAATATCGGTGATACATTATTAGAAAGTTTAAAAGAATTACGAAAATCTTCTTCCGTCGAATGCGCATGAAAAATAACTTTTTTTCCCATCTGTTTACATTTCTTAGCTAACCTTAACGACTCTGGAAAAATCGTATTAATATGTGCAATATCAAAATCATCGTTAGGATCAGTAGTATAAGGCACATGTACTAAATCTAAAGCCTTCTTTTGATGAACAATTGCTTGACCAACACCACTTTTTTCAACATCTTTATACTTACCAGTATGCAGTAATATTTTCATAAATCTCCTCCTAGACATTCACATTTACTAGTATAACATCTTTACCAATCTTGTCAATCTGCGACCATTTTATCTTCGAAACACCACCACTAAAAAATATAAATTTTCTCTTTTGAACACTCATCTCTATTACTCTACCTTCTTTATCTAAACTCACATCAATAATCGAGCCAATCTTTTTTCCATCAAAAACATTAATAATATCTTTCGTTTGTAAATCAGACAGCATCATAAAAACCCACCCCTATAATTTTATTAAACATAAAAAAAGAAAATGACAAAATCACTTTCTTAATTTCTTAATTTTAGCTTCTTTAACTAACTCTTCAAATAATGGTAAATTTTTATCTTCTAACTCTGGATGAAATTGTACCCCAATTGCAAACCAATCAGGATTGCTACTTTCTATTGCCTCAATATTTCCATCACAGCTTCTGCCAACTACCTTAAAAAAATGCTCTTTATTTGTCTCTAATACTCTATCCTTCGCACACCATCCATGAACTGACGGCATATCTAAATATGTCTCATTAAAAATACGCGCTAACCTTGAATCATTTGCCAACAACACTTCATGTTTAGACTTATCTATCTGCTTTAAACTAAATGGATTAAGCTCATCGTGACCAGATTTTTTATAAATAAAATTAACTTCATCTTCCGGCTTAAAAAAATGACTAATCTCCTTATATGTTGGTTCACTTTCTCCAAACTCTTCTCTTACCCATTCATATCCAACCATAGTTTGCAGTCCCATACATATTCCAAGCATCGGTTTTTCCTTTTGCAAAGCATAATGTACCGCATTAATATTAGATGAATAAATAAAAGATCCACCTTGAAATATAAAACCATCACACAAATCTAAAATATCTGTATTAAACTCATTATTTGGAAAAATAACACCTAAAGGAATGCCACCAGCTTCAACTATCCTTTTAGGATAAGACTCATTAAAAGATGTCTTTGTTGCAAAAGGATTATTTTCATCATTAACCCTATTTGAAATAATTCCAATTATTGGCTTTTCCATAATTATCTTCCTCCAACTACTTTTGATTTTTCAAAATTATTTCTAACATCATCAGCTAATGCAACGTTCATCTCAAGCTGAGCTTTACGCATCAAAACATTTTTAGCTAATCTAAGTTTTAATAAAGTATAAATTTGTGATTCCTTTAAAGTATTTGTAATTCTAGTAAAAGGTGCACTATTAACAACATTACCATCTTTATCAAGTACTTTAGAAATCTTACCAGCTACCTTCAATTTAGTACCATCTGCAAAATAATTACCACAATCTACAATCTTAAATTTTGTATTATCGATAACAACTTCTCTTTCAGTTTCATCAGAAAATGGATTACCTAAAATATTAGCTGTTATTCCATTTTGTAAATCAAACGTCGCCCAAGTCCCAGTAAAACCGGCAATTGAAAATGACTCATTTCCCATCGCGTCAACCATTTCATTACATCTAATACCTTCAGGATGTTTATAATAAACTCCCATACCTCTATTGACATTTTGAATACCCGTTACTATACCATCTTTATTTTTCTTAAAATAAATAGTTCCATCTGAATTAAACAAAATAGGTGTATCTAAAGCTGGTGTTACCATATTAATAATTGATTTATGTGATAAAAAACCATTATTTAATTTTTCAAATAATTTCACTAAATCTTTAGATGTACTAAAAATACCCGCATGACCTGGATATAGTCCATATCTTTCCATTACTCTAGCTTTTGGATCATTTATATCCTCACCCACTCTCATTCCAGTCAAAACACCAAAACTTCTATCATAACTAGTTTGTAAAAGTCCCATTTCATCATTAAAATATTTTTTAAAATACTCGTCAGATTCCGGTAATAAATCCTTTAAAATAATAAACGGTATATCACTATAAATAAACGTTTTATCCTTAATTAATTTAGTACTTGATAACCTTCTTTGAAGCTCCTCTAAAGAAAGTTTTCCATCTTTTTCATCAAGCCTACCATCAGTTCTAAGCTCATAATAAAACTTAGCCATTTGCTCTACTGGAATTCTAAGTTCACTGTACTTACCATTTTTATAATCAGAAACATTCTTTTCTAAAGAAAATTTACCTTCTTCGGCTAATTTTAAAGCCTCAATAGTTGTAAATAATTTAGTACAGCTAGCCAAATCAAAACGAGTTTCTTCGTCAATATTTTGCCCATTCTTTTTAGTCTTACCATCATAAGTATAAATAGAAACACCACTTTTAACATCCTTCATACCTGTACTAAGACCTGGCACCAACATACTAATACCTTTAACATTTTTTAAATAATCAGCAATAATATAATCATATATTTCATTTGAACCTCTATTCATCATAGATAGCAAATCACTTTTTTCTTCATCAAACATATCAACTAAATAACGATATTCCTTTAACTTACCATTTTTAATAAGTTCCGCAATTAGCTTATATTCCTCTTCTGTAATTATTCCCAAATATTCTTGCTCCGTCATTTTATTCACCTTTTTCTTTAAAACAAATTTTCAAAAAGATATTATAACATCAATTTTAAATATGTCAAATTGACACTATTTGGTTTAACTATACAATAAAAATAAATAAATACCATAAATCAAAATATATATTAATATATTCATTAACACCAAAAACATTCCATGAACTTCATGTGAAGCTAAAACATCCCTATAATTTTTATATTTTTTCTTTATCTTTTCTATATCTTTTTTATCTAAAAACAAAACAAATGAATTTAAAACACCAGCCATTATAAATCGCACAAAAATCCATAATATAATGCTCAAAGTTAAAGCAAAAAGTAACTGAAAATCCGCTGCAAACATCTCAAAAAAATTAAATACTAAAACAAAAAGACCAAATTCTAAAAAAGATAATAAAAAACCAATTATAAAATGTCCTTTATATGTCACATAAAGACTTCCTAATAAAAAGGGAATCATTAAATTTTTATTTTGTAAAGCTCCATTATAATTTTTTTCATAAAGCTCTAAATCCGATTTCTGATTATCATAATCATATTTAACATAATTACCATTTTCCATATAACCACACTTTATACATACCTTACCTTGTAATACACTACCGCATTTTGGACACCGCATAATATCACCTATCTTTATTTTAACAAAGAAAAAGGAAAAAGCATACTCCAAGTATACCTATTTAATCATTTTTTTAATCTTTGAAAGACCATTTTTTTCTAAACGCGAAATTTGTGCCTGACTAATACCAATCTCTTCAGCCAGTTCCGTCTGCGTTCTGCCCATCATATATCTTTGAATAATGATATACTTTTCCTTATCTTTAATTTTCCTCAAGGCATTTCTAAGCGCAATCTTCGTTTCTAAATCATACATGCCATCCTCACTAGATAATTGATCAGCCAAATAAATCACATCACCTCCATCACTATAAATAGGTTCAAACATACTAACCGTATCTTTAAGTGAATTAAGTGCCTGCACTACCTCCCATTCAGCCACATTAAGTTCTTTAGCTATTTGTGCCGTTGAAGGTTCTTGATTATTAGTAAATGTCAATTCATCTTTTACTTTTAAAGCTCTATAAGCCAAATCTTTAATACTCCTAGAAACTCTTAAACTGCTATTATCTCTCAAATACCTTTTAATTTCTCCAAGTATCATTGGTACAGCATACGTACTAAATCGTACTTCGTGACTCAAATCGAAATTATCTATTGCCTTAATAAGTCCAATAACCCCAACTTGAAATAGATCATCTAAATTATCTACTCTAAATGTAAAATTTTTAAGTACTGATAATACTAATTTTAAATTACCATTAATCAGCTCCTCTTTGACTTTTAAATCACCACTTTGATATTTCTTAAATAATTCTATTTGCTGTTCTAAACTCAAAACTTTAATATTCGCAGTATTCACGTTCGCAATTTCTACTTTGCCCCGTGCCATAAATTTCTCCTTTCACCCATATCATGGGAAAAAAGAAAATTTTTTAAACAAATAATTTTAAAATTATCAAAATTAAAATGAGTGGTATTATAAAAATTAATAAAGATAAAATTCTTTTTTTATTTTCTAATTTAAATATATATAAACATTTATATAAAACAAATAAATATAAAATACTAATCAAAATCAATAAAATGTAAGCTATCAAAAAAGATATATTTAAAAAAACAATACCACCTAAAAATCCTAATATCAAAATAATATTTAATATACTAAATAAATTAAAAACATCTATATACCTCTTTTTTAAATAAATACTTAAAATTAATGAAACTATCAAAATAAAACCTAAAGCTATCAAAAAAATAATTATAAAATATTTAACTGTATCTGGTTTTTCTGCCGATAAAGTAATATATGGTCCTAAAACAGAAGTATTTTCTAAAAACTTTTCCTCTGCCATCATAAATATTTTACTTTTTAATAAAGCATAAAAAATTCCCATCACTAATGCCATAACACCAGTTATCATAACAGAAATTAAAAACCAATTTTTCTGCATATACTTTTTTACAATATTAATCATTTGTAGCCCCTTTTCTCAAAAATCTTTTAGCCCACTGAACATACACAATCAAATAAGCAACCGATACTAAATATCCCGCAAGCACATCACTAGCATAATGTACTCCTAAATATATTCTACTAATACCAATTAAAATTATCAAAAAACTAAGTAATACTGTAGTCAAAACTTTAAACTTTTTTTTACATTTCATATTCCAAATTAAATAAATAATAAAACCATAAAATCCTAAAGAAGCCATCGCGTGTCCAGATGGAAAACTATAACCATCCTCTGTAATAATCATCAATTCAAATGGTCTTTCACGCATAAAAATTAATTTTAAACCAACATTCAAAATGAAAATCAAAATAGCATTCGCAGAAACTAACATCCCAAATTTTTTGTTTTTAAAAAGTAGAAAAAACATTAAACAAACTAAAATAATCATCACTTCACTTGCAAAAAAAGTAATAAATTTATAAAAGAATGTTAACACATCATTTTTACTGATTGTAACAACATTATAAATAAATCTGTCAAAAAAAGTAGTTTTATCCATCATAACTAAATAAGCAATTATACCAAAACCTAATAAAGCAATTATAAAACAAATCCATTTACGCATATTAACACCCTCTAACTTTATTTTCAACATATAAAAATCGTCATCAGACCTGACGATTTTCAATTTTTTCATTAACAGAACTTGGCGTTTTTTTAATATGATTACCAATTATTTCAGAAACATCAAAAATAGTTACAAATGATGAATCATCCACTTCGTTTAAAATATCTTTTAAAATCGACACCTCAAATCTCGTAATAACTGTATATAATACCCTCTTATCACCATGTGAAATTATTCCTTCACCAGAAAGCACTGTAACCGTTCTACCTAATCTTTTTAAAATTTCCTTGGCAATTTCTCTGCCATCATCAGTAATAATAAATGCTGCTTTCGCACTATTTAATCCATCAGAAACCATATCGATAACCTTATAAGATACAAAATATGTAAGCAATGAATAAAGAGCTCTCTCCGCACCAAAAACAAATATTGCTGCTCCATAAATAATTATATTAAAACCTAATACCACTTGCCCCACTGACACACTTCTTTTACGGTTAATCAAAATAGCAATTATTTCTGTACCATCTAAACAGCCACCTTCTTTAATAATAAGTCCGCATCCAATACCAAGTAAAATTCCTCCATAAACTGTGGCCAATAAAGTATCTTCGATTAAAGGTGTATAATTTCCAAATACTTCAAGTAATATACTAAACAAAGCCATTCCATAACCAGCTTTTAACACAAATTTTTTACCTAATTGCTTATATCCTAAAATTAAAAATGGTAAATTCAAAACAAAAATTATTAAACCAAGTGAACCACCAAATAAAGTATTCAAAATAATTGAAATACCATTAATACCACCATCTATCATCAAATTAGGTATCAAAATAAGTTCTAAAGCACCGGCTGCCATAACAGCCCCTAAAGTAATCAAAATCATAGCTACCCAAAATTCTAAATTCCATATTGTTTCACTTTTCTTAGCCATAAACGCCTCCCTACTATCCATTATATAAAAAACATCAATATATTTAAAGTAATTTCTCCAAAATATTAAATACTTTACTATAATTTTATTTGACTAATTTTTTTACCTTTAAACTTTCACAATCATCTTTACTCAAATCATCCATATAAATATCATCATTAATTGCCAATATTGCCTGTTTTAATCTTTTGACATTAGCTCCATTTATATTATCTGCAAATTTATAAATGTAATAAGCATTACCACTTGCTATAATTCCATCCTCTAACATTTTAATATCGACCATACATTGTTTAAAGTATCCTCTTTTATAAGCAAAATAAAAAGCTAAAGCATACATATATTTTGGATCACCACTCTCGGCAATTACCCTTTCTAAACGCTTAATATCCGCACCATTAACAAAACAAGCAAAATAATAAATATATTTTAAATCACCAGTCATAATAATAGCATCTTCTAATTTTAAAATATCACATTTATCTACATCACAAGTAAACTGATAAATATATTCTGCATTTTTGCTTGCAATAATAACATCTTCCAATTTTAAAATATCCGCACCCTTTATATCTCTAGCAAACAAATAAATATACTCCAAATTATTAATAGCAATTATTGCCTCTTCTAACCTCTGAATATTTTCCCCATACACATATACTCTTTTGGCAAACTGATAAATATATTCGCATCACCATTCGTAATAATCACTTTTTCTAATTTATTTAAAATTAAAGGACTACGAAAATCCTCCATCAAAACCAAAACATCATTTGCCTTTAAATATGGCAGCATTTTATCTATCATTTTTTCATTATTCACTTTGCCGAATAACACACTTTTCCAAAATTAAAAAACCTATAATTAGGAAAATTCTTCTTCAAAAACATGTCCGCCATAGTCTTTTCTTTATCAATCCCATTTATTGATAATAAATAATATAACTCACAATCACTTTTAACTATTCTACTAATATTATCCTTTAATTTATCTATATTAACGCCTTTTATTTTAGAAAAAAAATTATAAAGTAATAACCCGTCAAACTCAGAATACTCATCTATACAACAATGAATAAGACCATCTTCTAATTTGGAAACATTTGCCCCTGTTACATCATAAGCAAAATCATAAATAGCATCCTTGTCTTTATTTGCAATAATCGCATCCTCAAGTAAACTAAGATTTACGCCATGAACATTTTTAGCAAATGCCCTAATATATTTACTACTCTTAGTTGTTACAAGCAAATTTTCTAAATAATGAATATTAGCTCCTTTCACATTTTTAGCAAACCAATAAATATATTTAGCATTTAATCTTTTTTCAAAAATCTTCTCCAGTTTAGCTATATTAGCGCCCTTCACATCCTTCGCAAAAAGATAAATATACTTTAAATCATTTGCTTCGATAATCTCATCAGTTAATTTATCTATATCTAATTTATAGTTTTTTAAAGCTAGTTCATATATATCTTTTGCTACTCTTCCATATTTCTTCATAAACTCACCTTAACATTCCAATTTATTATTATAATATATTTACTTATAAATATCAAAATATATCCAAAAAAATCTTTCTAAAAAATAGAAAGATTATAACTTCTCTAAAATCAATTTTTGATTATTTAAAACCCGGGTATCTTGATTTATTGAAAGTGCCTTATTTACAAACTCTAAAGCCTTTTCATATTCTCCTAAATAATAATAACAAATAGACAAAAAATCATAAATACTAAAATCTGTACTAAACCATTCAGTAATATAACTCTTGTATCCCTTCTTTATACCTAAAGCCTTTAAAAAAAGTGGTATAGCCTGCGAATATTCCCCATTGTCATAATAAAATAAAGCCAGCTCTGTATAAGGTTCTCTTAAATGCGGTGCTTCATCAATCGCTTTTTTATACCACATTTCCGCCTCTAACGGTCTATTCAAATTCTTATAACACCGTCCAATAAATCTCATAGAAGCACATCTTTCATCCTTCCACACAGCCTTCTTTAAATTCAAATGTCTAATTAAAGTATCAATAGCCTCATTCCATTTCCCATAATACATGTACTCTCTGCCCAAATAATGAGTATTTCGATCATCAAGAGGATCCTCTTTCACTGAAAGTTCTAAAAGTGGTAAATAACTACTCCTCGATTTTTCCCTATCTGGATAATGATTAAGTACAATCGACTCATCTAAAACTCTCTTTTCAGCACCATCATAACTCAAAACCTCATGTACTGGATGTGTCCATTTATAACCATTTCTCGCATGAATCTTATCACTATCAAAACTAACTAAAGGATTACCCTTTTCATCCAAACTCCAATTATAACTATAACTAACCCTCGTAACACCATCTTTCCAATCATTTTCTAACTTACTTCTCCATCCTTTTTCAAATACCTCATCTAAATCAGTACACACACATATATCTGCATCTAAATCAACCATCGCCAAAGACTTATTTCTTGCCTCATCAAATCTCCATGGTTTAATAATTTCTTTTTTAACTATAACTCCTAATTTTTTTAATGCTTCAAAACTACCATCTTGAGATCCAGTATCTAATACAAATATTTTATCTGCTTCTTTCATTGAATCATACCACCTTTGAACAAATTTTTCTTCATTCTTACATATCGCATACACACATATTTTCATCATATCCCTCCATAATAAGATATGATATTATTTAAAATATAATTATTAATAACACCTTATTTTTTATCTAATAATTTTAATTTACGAATTACCTTTTTTTCTATTCTTGAAATATACGACTGACTTATTCCAAGTAACCCCGCTACATCTTTTTGTGTCATCTCCTCACCATTATAAAGTCCATATCTCAAAACCATAATTTTTTTATCTCTTTCATTTAACTTTTCTATTTCCTCATAAAGCATCTTGCGGTTAGTCTCTTCCTCTAATCCCCTAGTTACAATATCACTATCCGTACCAAGTACATCTTCTAAATGTAATTCATTTCCTTCCGAATCAAAACTTAAATTATCCTCAAAACTAATCTCCCCTCGTCTTCTTTTATTTTTTCGTAAAAACATAAGTATTTCATTATCAATACATCTAGAAGCATAAGTAGCTAGTTTTATATTTTTATCAAGTTTATAAGTATTAACCCCCTTAATTAAACCCACACTCCCAATACTAACCAAATCTTCTAAATCAACTCCTGTATTCTCATATTTTTTTGCTAAAAAAACTACTAAACGTAAATTGTGTTCAATCAGTTTACTCCTTGCTTTTTTATCGCCATTCATCGAAAGTGTCACATATTTAACTTCATCTTCTTTACTAAGTGGTGCTGGAAGTTTATCCGCACTACCAATAAAAAATATCCCATCCTTCTCAAAAAATCTTTTAATTAAATAAATAATTTTTCTTATCATTGTTTTTCTCCTCTCATCAGTCCATTTAATAATACATCTGCTCCAGCTAAATTAAAATCCTTGCTAAAACCTAAATAAACATTTTCAAATACCCCAAGTCCAATCACCTCCACTTTTTTCACCTTTATACACTCTAAAAGTCCACTACCTCCTATAACAATATATGGAATGTATATTTTTTTATTTCTAAAACTATTATCAATATTTGTTAAAATAACCAATCTATTTTTATAGCTTAAAGTATTGCCTGTATCTAAATAACCATTTAAATTTAAAACTTTATGCCCTATATAAATATTCGTTTTAAAAAAACAAGCTACCTTCTTTTTAAACATCTTTACCTGTTTAATATAAAAATATAAAATAACTGGTGAAATAATTACTAAAAATAAAGCATTCACACTAATACCATTATTAAAAAAAACTAACCCCTCATTTTTATAAGAAAAAGTAATATTTAAAAAATATAAAAAACCACCTAGTAAAATACTTACCACATAAAAAAAACCAATATTCGTCAAAAACATCTTCAAATTATGATACCCAAAACAAATAATGCACATCAAAAAGCTCAAATATATTTTAATAAAAAATAAATCTAATGACGATAGCTTAAAAAATAAAATTAAAATAGTCAAACTACCAACGAAAGCCCCCAAAATAATCCTAAATAACTTCACATTTCTTCTTAAAACCACCACTACAGTTAATAAAAGCAAAAAATCTAAATAAAAATTTAAAAATAAAAGTCCATCGATATATACTGTCATATCACCACCAAAAACAGTATAAAAAAAATAACTTAAATATAATGTCATTTTTTATTTTAAATCTTTTATTTCTTCTATAGTCAATCCAGTTACTTTTGAAATATCTGCAAAAAACATTTCCATATTAAGTAAATTTCTTGCAATCTGAATCATTGTCGTCTGAACCACTATTAACATGCGTTTTTTTACTTTCATTTTCCTTTTGAAAAAAAGTCCAAAAATTTGAACTTTTATATATACTTTTTAATTTCGTCTATTATTTTATCACTAGATACTTCAGTATCAATTTTACCATCACGAGACTTAAATTCTAATATACCATCAGAAGATTTCTTACCAACTGTAATTCTATAAGGAATACCAATTAAATCCATATCCTTAAACTTAACACCAGCTCTCTCATCACGGTCATCAAGCAAAACATCAATACCTTCTTTATTTAAATTTTCATATAACTTTAAAGCCACACTACTTTGTTTTTCATCATTCATATTAATTACAGTAATACCTACACTAAATGGTGCAATTTCCTTAGACCAAACTAAGCCATGTTCATCAGCTTTTTGTTCAGCAATAGCCGCCATACATCTAGCTACTCCAATACCATAACATCCCATATACACTGGCTTTAAATTATTCTCTTCATCTAAATAATTTAAATCTAAAGCCTCAGAATATTTTGTTCCAAGTTTAAATGTGTTTCCAATTTCAATACCCTTTTTAAAATATATCCTACCACCGCAATGAGGGCAAGTATCTCCTTCACGAACATTAACAATATCACCTTGTCTATAAACTTGAAAATCGCTTAAATTAACATTTATATAATGATAACCTGTTTTATTAGCTCCGCATACAAAATTACTCATATTAGCTACTTCATTATCAATTACAATTTTCACATCAACACCTACTGGACCTAATGATCCAAATGAAGCATCAGTAACTTTCTTTAAATCTTCTTCAGTAGCAAGCACTACATCATTACCTTTAAGTAACTTACGTAACTTAGTTTCATTTAACTCTCTATCACCTTTTACTAAAGCAAATATAATCTCCCCATCAACACTATAAACTAAAGTTTTTACTGTCTTACTAATATCCGCTTTTAATAAGCCAACTATATCTTCAATAGTTTTAGCACCAGGTGTTTCTACAAGCTCCATTTCTTTTTTATCTTCTTTTTCAAATTCTTCTGCCTGAACAGGTGCTACTTCAATATTAGAACCAAATGAACAACTATCACACATTACTAAAATATCTTCGCCAATATCTGTAACCGCTTGAAACTCTTCGGATAAATCTCCTCCCATAACACCAGTATCAGCTTTCACAATCCTATAATCAATTTCCATTCTGTAAAAAGCATTCTTATAAGCTGTTACCATCTTCTGATATGAAACCTCACCAGTATTACTATCAGTATCAAAACTATAAGCATCCTTCATTGTAAACTCTCTAGTCCTAATTAAACCAAATCGTGGTCTTGCTTCATCTCTAAATTTATCTTGAATCTGATAAATATTAAAAGGCATATCTCTATAAGATTTTATCTTTTCCTTAGCTGCCATAACGAATAATTCCTCATGTGTTGGTCCTAAACAAAACTCCCTATCATTTCTATCTTTTAACTTAAACATATCAGGTCCAAAAGAATCATATCGATGTGACTTATGAAAAATATCGCTTGGTATTAATGCCGGCATCAAAACCTCATTAGCTCCTGCCTTATCCATTTCATCCCTAATAATATTTTCAATTTTTCGTTTCACTCTAAGACCCATTGGCATAAACATATATACTCCACTAGCCTCTTTCTTTACCATACCACTTCTCACAAGTAAATTACCACTTTTACTGTCTTCATCTTTAATATCATCTCTAATTGTGTAAAAAAAACTGTTACTTAATTTCATTAAAATCCCTCCTAAATATAAAAAAAGGATATACCATAGGAGTGCTAAAAGCACGGTACCATCCTTTTATTAACTTAATTAATATAACGGTCTTACCCGGAAATGTTTGCATTTCACTTAGAAAGTAGGAATTAAATACTATCATAACTTGCTCTCACCAACCAAGCTCGCTTTATATGAGGAAATATTTAATATTCTTTCTTCAACGATTTATAAATAAATATTACCATATTACTAAACAATTGTCAAAAATAAATTAAATTTTTGTATTCATCATCTGCATATAAATCTCCTTTAACCTCTCTTTTTTTAAATGATTCATTTCGATAAAATTTATATGCAATTGGTATCCACTGTCAAAACTAAACAATAGCTCTACTTTACCATGTTTAAAATTAATTGCGCTGCTAGAAATAGAGTGGTAAGGAAAAATATGTATTTTTTTATAAGTAAATCTTAAAGCATCACGATCAAAAATGTCTTATCCTTCTTCCTATTAGCTAGCATAACAGTTAAAATATAACATAATTCAAAAACAAAAGCAATACTTAAATATATGGAAAAAAATGGCTTTAAAAGCCACTTTTTCTTTGTAATTTATACCTTCTTTTTTTATTCATTTTCATAATATCTTTTTTAAAATATTTAAATGTCGCAATAATTATAATAGCTGCCGGCAAAGCAATCACAATACCTAAAACCCCGAATAACGCTCCTCCTGCAAATACTGAAACAATTACCACTAAAGGATGTACTTGATTACTATTACCATATACGAATGGATTAATAACATAACCATCTACCGCTGAAAATACCAAAAAGACAATACAAGTCTTAATAAATAAAGCTGGACTAATCACAAACGCTGTAATTGCAGCCACAATATTGGTAAAAATACCACCAAAATAAGGAATTAAATTACCAAGAGCCGCTAAAGTTCCAAGCATTAGTGCATTAGGATGACCTATTAACGTATAAATTATCGTATACTCAAAAAACGAAATAATAACAATCTTCATAAATCCTACAATATACTTTCGCATCTCATCATCTATAACAGCCACATAATTATAAATTTTCATTGACTTCTCACGCAAATACTCTTTGATAAACTTTCTAATCTTATCCATATCTGCTAAAAAATAAATAAATGATGCTAATATAATAAATATCTTTGAAATATAATCAATCGAAACTCCAATAAAACTCAAAGCTCCATTTGAAATATAAGTTCCAACTTTTTCCAGCATATCATTAAAACTCATAGATAACGTATTTTGTACATCCTTAAAATCAATATTATAATCCGATGACAATTCTTTCAAAAACGAAATAATTCCGTTAAACAAACTAGTCAGTTGTCCCATAATAGTTGGTGTAACCAAAGCAATAACTATTGCAAATATACCTAAAATTCCGCCTACAACTAATAACATTGCTAATCCCTTAGGAAGTCCCTTATCAGTCAATTTTTTAACCACTGGATAAAAAGCATAAGCAATAACAAAAGCAATCAAAAATGGTAATAAAATACCAAACACCAGTTTAAATGCTCCTATCCAAAAATCACTAGTTTGATAAATCAAATAAACTGCCAGTACTATTAACACAAAATTAATCAATTTAAAATCTATCCTATTTTTTATCACTTATGCCACCCTTTTCTAACAAAATAGTAATTGGTCCATCATTTTGAATATTCACCATCATTTCGGCACCGAATATTCCCTCTTCTACTTTTATAAACTTCTTAAGTTTCTCATTAAATATTTTATATAAATCCGCCGCTTTTATACTATCTAGTGCCTTCACATAACTAGGACGATTACCCTTCTTACTATCTGCATACAGTGTAAATTGTGAAACACTAAGTATCGCTCCGCCAGCTTCTAAAATAGATTTATTCATAACTCCATTTTCATCATCAAAAATTCTCAAATGTAAAACCTTATTGATTAAATAACCTATCTCTTTTTCCGTATCTCCATAAGTAAAACCTACCAATAATACCATTCCCTTATCAATCTGACCAACCACTTTACCATCCACTGAAACACTAGATTTTAAACTTCTTTGTACTAAAATTCTCATTTAATTAACCTTTCTGCCTCAGTCACTTCTGGAATCATTTTAATATCATTAATTAACTTCATTAACTGTTCCTTATTATTAACAAGCACTGTCATTTCAATAGCCTCATCCTCTTTAGAACGATGACTACTAAATTGTCTTACTGGAATATCATTATTAGCTGCCTTAGAAATAATATCGATTAAAGCGTTATTAAGACCATTTGTTCTAACTAATATATTAGTAGGTAATTTACTACTTTCAGTATTCCACTTAACCTCAATTAAACGTTCGTCAAGTGAAGCTACATTAGGGCAAACCATCCTATGGACAGTAATACCATAACCTTTTGTAATATATCCAACAATTCGGTCACCAGGTACCGGATTACAGCAAGAAGCCAAATTAACTTTTATATCTGGAATACCCGCAATTGACACTAGACTATTACTCATATTCTGTTTTTGACTACCCTTAGACGCTTTTTCAATAATTTTTTCTTCTTTATTAACTTCTTTCTTCAAATAATTATTCATTACAGTATCAATTGATAATTTACCGCTTCCTAAATTACCATAAAGTTCATTTAACGAATTACATTTTAAATCACTAAGTAACTTTTTAAATTTTTCATCATCAAAAAACTCATCATTACTTATTTTCTGCCTTCGAAGTTCCTTCGTTAATATTTCTTCTCCCTTTTTATGATTTTCCTCTTTATTAGCTTTGTTAAAGAAATTCTTGATTTTATTTTTAGCATGTGTTGTCTGTACAAAATTAAGCCACTCTCTACTAGGACCTGCCGAATTATTATTAGTAATAATTTTTACAATATCATCACTTTTCAGCTTATAATCAAGCGGTACCATATGTGAATTAACTATTGCCCCAGTAGCTTTATCGCCAACATTAGTATGTACCTTATATGCAAAATCGATTGGCGTTGAACCATTAGGTAACTCTATAACATCGCCAAGTGGAGTAAAAACATAAATTGTATTTTGAAACACCTCTTTTTTAACAGTATTGACAAACTCTTCAGGATTTTCTTGTTCCCTTTTTAAATCCATTATTGCTCTAAAAAACTGTAACTTTTGTTCCATTTCATTTTGCATCACAGCCTTAACAGAACCCTTCTCCTTATAAGACCAATGTGAAGCGATACCATACTCTGCCACCTTATCCATCTCATAAGTTCTAATTTGAATTTCATAAAGCTGTCCATCAACACCAAATACTGTTGTATGTAATGATTGATACATATTAGTCTTAGGCATAGCAATATAATCTTTAAACCTCTTTGGTTTTGGTCTAAATTTAGAATGAATAATACCTAAAGCCTGATAACAATCTTGCTCAGTATCCACTAAAATACGTAAAGCTAATAAATCGTATATATCACTAAAACGTTTACCCTTTTCCAACTTTTTATATATACTATAAATACTCTTTGAACGTCCAAAAATTTCATGTTTAATATCATGCTTATTCAAAAGTTCTGAAACACTTTCAATCATTTTTGCTACACTATTATCTCTCTCAGCCTTCGTCGCATTCAGTTTTTCGACAATATCGTAATATTCATCAGGTTTTAAATAACGTAAACAAAGCTCTTCCAAATCCTGTTTAATACTACCAATACCAAGCCTATCCGCAATTGGCGTTAAAATATCCAAAGTCTCTCTAGCCGTTGACTTTTGCTTCTTCTCACTATGCACAAAAAGCGTCTGCATATTATTAAGCCTATCGGCAAGTTTAATAATAATAACCCTTACATCTTCTGATAAACCAACCAATATCTTCCTTTGATTATTAATAAGTGCTTCCGTTGTACCAGACAAATTCAGTTTATTAATCTTTGTCACTCCATCAACTAAAATAGCTATATTATGACCAAACTTCTCTTCTATCTCTTGAATTGATACATTACAGTCCTCAACTACATCATGTAAAAGTGCTGCTGATAAAGTCTCATAATCCGCATTTGTCCTTGTTAAAATATATGCTACATTTAAAGGATGTATAATATAAGGTTCACCAGTCAATCTCTTTTGATCAAAATGTTTTTCGTAAGCAAACTTATAAGCCTCTTCAATAATAGATAGTTCTTTTTCATCTGTTATATAAGTTTTAATCTTATCCATTAATTTTTCGATAGTTAAATCCTTTATATGTTTACTCATATAATCACCTTCTTAAAAATCTAAATAAACTTTTCGGTTTTTTTCATTTATTTTATCTTTAAAATAAGCATCAACTAATACATTATCAGCATTTAAAATATCACTTACCATATCACTAAGCATTAAATCATGGCTTTTTCGCCATTTATTTTCTCTTAAATAATTCCAAATATCTTCTGGCTTTAAATACCCATATCCATTAGCTCTTAAATCCGACATCTTCGTATTAAGTGCCGGTTTAAGTCTATTATAAAGTTCCTCCAAAGAATTAAAATTCATATCCATAATCTCATCCCCTTATATATAAACATTATATATTAATTTTTTATGATTTTAAAGCCTAATCTTTCAAAAGGCAAATATCACTTGCACTATTTTTTAAAAAATGATATTATAAAACTCCAAAAGGAGATGATTTTATGTTTAAAATAAAAATTAAAAACAATGAAAAGGAAACAAACTACATCGTATATGGCGAACAAGAATTAGCATTAATTGGTAATGTAACTTCTTCAATTGTATCATGCCCTAACTATTTTGATTTAAAATTAATTCCAACTTCAAAAGAACCAATCATGATAATGACTAATAACGTTCCAATTATTGTTGATGCAGATAACATATTAAATACAAACTATTTTACTACCAATATTAATTTTGATCAAACATATCCTCTAGATATAACAGAATATAAAAATCTTCATGATCTATATCTAGAGCAAATGGCTACTAATCCGACCGAAGAATTTTTAAATCAACAAAACATTAAAGATAATGTTAATTCAGTCTTAGTCAAAAAACATTAAAACTTACCGCACAGTAAGTTTTTTTCTTTTTTTAATATTTTTTAACTAATCAAAACATATATTCTAATATGAAAAAAAACATCTTCTTAAAATCAGTAATTTTACTTTTAATCGGCGGCTTTATCACTAAAATTATTAGTATGTTTATAAAAATAGTTTTAGCTAGATTAATTGGCACCGAAGGCATGGGAATATATATGTTAATATCCCCTACCTTTGTTATGCTCATGGCTCTAGCCCAGTTAGGCTTTCCTGTTGCTATAAGTAAATTAGTAGCCGAAGACACCAAAAACAACAAAAATTTAGTTTTTTCCGTCATCCCTATATCCTTAACCTTAAACATAATAATCATCGGTTTACTTTTCTTAACCGCTGGATATATATCGCATAACCTTTTAAACGAAGACCGCTGTTATTGGGCAATCATCTGTATCGGTTTTGTTTTACCTTTCATCAGTATTTCCAGTATTTTAAGAGGCTATTTCTTTGGTAAACAAAAAATGCTCCCACATGTCTTATCCAATGTCACCGAAGACTTAGTAAGATTAATTGCCTTAATTATTGGTATACCCATTTTCCTCAAACTTGGAATCGAATATGCAGTCGCTTTTATCGTTTTAACCAACGTCATCAGTGAACTTACTTCTATCTTTGTCCTTTTCTTCTTTATACCTAAAAATTTTAAAATCACTAAAAAAGATTTAAAACCTAATAAAGGTAACATTAAAGAAGTTTTCTCCATTGGTATACCTACAACTATGAGCCGAATTATTGGTTCCATCGGCGCCTTTTTTGAACCCATTATTTTAACTTATGGACTCATCAAAAGCGGTTATTCAAATAATTTTATCGTCAATGAATATGGTATTTTAAACGGTTATGTCATGCCCCTAATATTACTTCCATCATTCTTTACTGGCGCCATATCTCAAGCTCTCATTCCAAACATTTCAAAAGCTCATAGCAAAAAACATTTCAAATATGTCTGGACTAAAATCAAACAAGCCATCTTTATATCTTTATTAATCGGCATACCAGCTACCCTTATCTTTGAATTAATTCCTACTATTCCCATGAAACTAATCTATAATACTACTGTTGGCATCGATTATATTAAAATACTAGCCCCCATTGCTCTTATGCACTATATTCAGTCACCTTTAACTGCCTCACTTCAAGCTATGGGTAAAGCCAAAGAAGCTATGCATGGAACCCTAATTGGTACTATCATCAGAACCATTACCTTATTTATTCTCTGCTTTACCCACATTGGACTATGGGCTCTTATATGGGCAACTGGCATCAATATCGTCATCGTCACCGTCCATCAATATATTCATGTCAAAAAAGCCTTAAAAGTGTAAAAAAGACAATATTCAATTATTGTCTTTTATCTAAACTTTTATAAAACTCAAACCTTTTAATAGCCGCGTCCTTATTTGCCTTAAGCATTTCTTCTGCATGCTCTGGATTAACCGTTTTAAGCATACTATAACGTGTTTGATTATTTAAAAATTCCTCATATAAATCAAAATTAGGATTTGGACTATCTAAAATAAATTCCTCTTTACGTCCATCATACCTAAATATTGGAAAATATCCACATTTAGTAGCTAAAGACTCTTCTTCCACTGAACAGCCCATGCCAGCTTTAATACCATGAGATATACAAGGACAGTACGCAATAATAATAGACGGACCATCATGCTTTATCGCTTCATCAAACGCCTTAATCGTCTGCATCATATTTGCTCCAAGTGACACTTGTGCCACATAAACATTTGGATAAGCCATCGCAATTCTTGCTAAATCTTTTTTATAATTTTTCTTACCATGCGCCGCAAACTGTGCAACCATACCTTCTGGTGTTGCCTTAGACGTCTGACCTCCAGTATTAGAATAAACTTGTGTATCTAAAACTAAAACATTAATATTATCGCCACTAGAAAGTACATGATCGATACCACCAAAACCTATATCATAAGCCCAGCCATCACCACCGATAGCCCAAACATTCTTAGCTACAATATAATTTTTAAGTTCCTTTAATCTTGGATACTTTTTATAATCAATCTTTAAAGCAACTTCTTTAGTAATATCATAATCGTTAGAATTCTCTAACCATTTTTCAAAAAGATCATTTTTATTTTCTAACATATACTCTCTAACTAAGTTTTTACCATATTCAAAACCATTTAAAATACCATAACCAAACTCAGCATTATCCTCAAATAAACTATTTGCCCAAGGAACACTATATGGCGCATTTGGAAGCTCTCCACCATAAATAGATGAACATCCTGTCGCATTAGCAATAACAAGATTATCACCTGAAAGTTGTGTAAGTAATTTAATATAAGCTGTCTCCCCACAACCAGCGCACGCTCCATGAAAAGCAAACTTTGGTCTTTGCAGTTGACTCCCCTTAATTGTTTCCTTTTTAAAATTATCTTTAACACTTACATTATCTACTAAATAATCAAATATTTTATCATTTTGACTATCCGTCAATTTCTCAAATGCTAAAGCCTTATTTCCTCTTAAACCAGGACAAGTATTTATACAAACACCACATCCCGTACAATTTTTAGCCGATACTCCTATTATGTAATAATAACCATTAGCTCCTGTAGCCGGCTTACATCTTTCTTTAACATAATCCGGTGCCTGCTCATACTCATCAGCATTAAGTAAAAATGGACGAATTACACCATGAGGACATACTAATGAACACATACTACATTGAATACAATTTTCCTTTATATATTCAGGTACATATTCAGCAATATTCTGCATCTCTGGTTCCATATGGACAAAACTTCCATCCTCATAACCTTTAAAATCTGAAACTTTTAACTCATTACCTTTTCTATGACTCAAAGCATCATATATATTATTCACTTTAAAATCAAGCATTTCTGCTTCCGTATCTAAATGAACTCTTCTTAAACTTACATCTCTTAAAGCCTGAATATTATTCAAAGCCACCTCTTTGCTTTTTACCCCAAACTTTTTCATTACATAATCTTCTAATTGTTTACTAGCCACATCTTCTGAAATAAAATCAATCAATTTAAATATTGCCCTCTCCATAATCATACTAATTTTTCTGCCTAAATTATGCTTTCTGGCAATTTCATCCGCATCAATTGCATAAACAGTAATATTTTTATCAATTAAAAACTTTTTATATGGTTTTAACACTTTTAATAAACGAATATCATCCATAGACGTATTAATCAATAATACACCATTTTCTAATAAATTAGTCACAGCATCAAAAACTGATAAATAAGTATCTTTAGAAATAACCGTTAATTTTGGATGATGCACAAAATAAGTTGATCTAATTGGTTTATCAGAAAAACGTAAATGACTACATGTTACTCCGCCAGACTTTTTAGAATCATATTCAAAATAACCTTGAACATATCTATCTTGACCAGCAATACTAAGTAATGACTTACTACAGCTAACCATACCATCACTACCATAACCATAAATCAAAACTTCTGTAGTATTATTTACGGAAATTTCACTATAATCTAAACTTAAATTAGTCACATCATCATCAATACCAATTGTAAACTCATCTTTTGGAGCATCCAACATGTCATAAACCGCTTTAATCATGCCCGGTGTCACATCTTTACTAGAAAGACCATAACGTCCATGACAGATAGTTACATTCTTATTTTTTAAACTACTAACTACATCTAAATATAAAGGTTCACCCTCACTTCCCGCTTCTTTAGTGCGATCAAGAACTGCAATTTTACATACACTATCAGGTAAAACATCTAATAAAAATTTATCACTAAAAGGACGATATAAATGAACTTCTACTAAACCAATCTTTTCATCAGTATAATCTATATATTCCTTAATAGTCTCACAAACAGATCCCATAGCTATAATAACCTTTTTAGCATCTGCATCACCATAATAATTAAATGGCTTATAACTAGTTCCTGTAAGTGTATTTATCTTATCCATATATTTCTTAACTATATCCGCCGCTTGATCATAAAACTTATTTCTAGACTCCATCTCTTGAAAATAAATATCGCCATTTTGATTAGTTCCTCTAGTTACCGGAAATTCATTATTTAAAGCCCTTTTTCTAAACTTTTCTAACTGTTTAAAAGAAATAAGTTTTTTAATATCCTCATCTTCTAATAAATTAATCTTATTAAGTTCATGGCTAGTTCTAAAACCATCGAAAAAATGTAAAAATGGAAGCATTGCCTCAATACTCGCCAAATGACTGACCAAAGCCAAATCATAGGCCTCCTGCACCGAAGAAGAAGCTAAAATACAAAATCCAGTTCCTCTAACAGCATATATATCTTGATGATCACCAAAAATACTAAGTGCATGCGTAGCCAAAGAACGAGCCGCCACATGTATAACCCCAGGTAACATCTCACCAGCTATTTTATACATATTAGGAATCATTAAAAGTAATCCCTGACTTGCCGTATAAGTTGAAGCTAAAATTCCAGATTGTAAAACACCATGTACCATTCCTATAGCCCCAGCTTCACTTTGCATCTCAATAACCTTTGGTACTGCCCCAAATATATTTTTCCTTCCTTCTGCTGCCCACTTATCAATTAACTCTGGCATTGGACTAGAAGGTGTAATCGGATAAATTCCAAGCACTTCACTAAATAAATAGGAAGCATGTACACATGCTTCATTACCATCACAAATTATCTGTCGCATCTACTTTCCCCCTTATTTATGACAATCCTCATCAGCATTTCCAAACTCTAAATCATAGTCAAAACTATTACCATTTTGTGTAGTAATAACGACATTAACTCCACCAGTTGATTCAGAATATGGTTTATCAGTCATCGGATTCTCTAAATTTTTATCGATATAACCACCATTAAAAGTTAAACCATTAACTGTACCGCCATTTTGTAAAACCGTCAAATTTATTCTTGTTGTCCCACCAGCTGAAGGCAATAAACTTGGATAATCAGTAGTCAGCATCTTAGCACCTTCAATTATATTTTTCTTTTGAACTAAACAGCTATCATATCTGCTTTCTTTTAAATTACTATCCACTGCTGTTACTGCCACTAAACCTAAAATACTCAAAATTACAATAACTCCAAGTAACTCGGCTAAAGTAAAACCATTACGTAATGCCTTTTTTAATTTATAAACTTGACTTTGATAATTATCGCTTCCTGTAATAAAAGAACCAACTACCGCAATATCCGCATCTCTCACTAATCTTATTGTATTATCATTAATACCACCATCTACTTCTATTAAATAAGCACTATTATTTTCCTTACGATAACTTACTAAACTACCAATCTTATCAGCTACATCGATAAAACTCTGTCCACCAGCACCAGGTGTCACACTCATAACTAAAACTAAATCAACATCAGATAAATAAGGATATAATTTTTCTAAAGTCGTTTCTGGATTAATTGCCACTCCAGCCTTAATTCCCTTGTCATGAATATAATTTATTACCTTTAATATATCATCACAAGCCTCTAAATGAAACGTAATATAGTTAGGATTTAAAGCTGCCACTTCATCTATATATTCTTTTAAATCATTAACCATTAAATGCACATCAAAAGGTTTTTTCAAAGATAAAATACTATCCTTCATTTTTTCTAAAGGCAAAGTTGCCTTTTCCGTAAATTTACCATCCATTACATCAACGTGAATTACATCACAAACTTTATCTAACTCTCTAATCTTCTCTCCATCGTTTTGAATTTTTAAAAAAGAACCAGCAATCTTAACCATCCATAATCACCTCATTTTAAGAAATTTATATAATTATCATATCTACTTTTTAAAATAGTCCCATCCATCACTTTTTCTTTAACCTTACAATCCTTCTCATGGATGTGAAAACAATCTCTAAACTTACATCCATCTCTATATAAATTAAACTCCACAAAATTATCTCTTATATCTTCTCGGCTCATACCATTAAACTCTAAAGCCGAAAATCCCGGAGTATCAGCGACTAGACCACCACACATTTCTATTAGTTCTGTATGTCTAGTAGTATGTTTTCCTCTATTTAAAGCTAATGAAATTTCTCCAGTTTTTAAATGTAAATCCGGTTTTATCTTGTTAAGTAGTGTTGACTTACCAGCTCCGCTTTGACCTGTAAAAACGCATACTTTACAAGGAAAAATCTTCTTTATTGCCAAAATATCATCGTTCATATAAACAACATAACCAATTTTTTTATAATATTCTATTATTGGTTTTATATTGTTTAACTCTTCTACACTTAGTAAATCAGCTTTAGTAAACACAATTACCGGTTTAACCTTATTATACTCACAAATAACTAAAAATTTATCTAAAAGATTAGCCGAAAAATCAGGCCTTTTTAAACTAGTAATAATTACTGCAATATCGACATTAGCAATTACCGGTCTACGAAGTTCATTCCTCCTAGGTAAAATCTCTAAAATATATTTATCTTTTTCATCAAAAATCACTTCATCACCAACAATTGGTGAAAGGCCTAATTTTCTAAACTTTCCTCTAGCCTTACAGATAAACATTCCATCACTGCATTTTACTGTATAATCATTGCTTATTTGTTTAACAATCTTTCCCTGCATTTACTGTATATCTCCAGTATCAGTTGTTTCTGTATCTGTGTCAACTTGTGGCGTAGCAGGTGTTTCCGGATTTTTCACAACCTTTATTCTTAAATTAGCTCCTTTACTAACTTTACTACCAGCCTGCATATTTTGATATGTTACCGCACCATTAGACTTACTACTATCTTCGACATAAGTCACATTTAAAGTAAGACCATTATCATCACAAAACTTTTTAACATCCGCCTCAGTATAAGTTCCATCAGTAAAATTAGGATAACTAACATAAATACTTGGTACTGTTAAAATAATCGTATCATCCTTACCTAATTTTGTTCCAGCTTCAACATTTTGTCCTACAATAACACCTTCTTCATAATTTTCTGTATTAGCTACTGATTTATAATCACGCTCGACATTTATACCAGCTTTTTCTAGTTCTTCCTTAACATCATCATATTTTTCACCAGTATAATCTTCAATTGTTATCTTATCAGAACCTGTTGAAATAACCAATGAAACCTCAGACCCTTCTTTTATACTCTCGCCAATTTCTGGATCAGTTCCAATAACTTTTCCTTTTTCAACATCATCGCTAGCTTCCTTTTTCCTCTTGCCAGCCACTTCTAATCCCTTATCTTCCAACGTACTCTCAGCTTGTTTCACAGTCATTCCTTTAACATCTGGAATATCAATATATGGTTTTTCGGAAATCTTAGGCCATAATATAAAGACAAAAATCAAAGCTGCAATTAAAACTCCAACAATAGATGCTACAATAATTAATGCCTTATTCATTCGCTTATCGCTTTTATTTTCTTCTTTAGTCGCACTTCTTGACACTCTACCTTGTTTATTACCCTTGCTATCGTCGTCAAAACCTTTTTCCGGATATTTATATACTACCTTTGGTTCATTAAAACGCTCCTTATCCAAAGCCGTTTTTAAATCATCATGCATTTCCCAAGCTGAATCATAACGATTTTTAGGATTTTTAGCAGCAGCTCTTAAAATAATATTTTCTATAGACTGTGGCATTTCTGGATCATACTCACAAATACTTGGAATTGGCTCATTCATGTGTTTAATTGCCACTTCTACAGGATTATCCCCTCTAAAAGGCACATGACCGGTAACTAATTCATACATCAAAATGCCTAATGAATATATATCACTTTTAACCGTTGCTGCTCCTCCATTAGCTTGCTCAGGTGGTATATAATAAACTGTTCCCATCACACTATTAGTTTGTGTAAATTCTCCGGCATTTAAAGCTACCGCAATACCAAAATCCATTATCTTAACTCTACCATCTTCTAAAATAATAACATTTTGTGGTTTAATATCGCGGTGAATAATATAACTTTCATGGGCATGTGCTACTGCGCTTGTAAGCTGAAGCATAATATCTACCACTTCTGGTAAAGTAAGACTTCCCCTTTTTTTAATTAACTGTTTCAAAGTAAGACCTTGAACATATTCCATTACTATAAAATATTTACCGTTATCTTCTCCAACATCGTAAACTTCAACAATATTAGGATCATTTAAAGAACTAGCTGAAATAGCCTCTCTTTGGAAACGTCTAACAAACTTTTCATCTTCAGCTAAATCACCTCTTAAAATCTTTACGGCTACTTTTCTATCTAAAATAGTATCTTGTGCTAAATAAACATTAGCCATTCCACCTTCGCCAATTGATCTAATAATTTCATAACGGTCGTTAATTAATTGTCCCCTAGTTATCATCTATTTTCCTCCTTTTGCAAATATGCAACTGATATATTATCTGTTCCACCTCGATTATTAGCTTTATTAATTAACTTTTGTACTTTAGCATCAATATCTAAATCACTATCTAAAACCGCTTCAATCTGTCTTTCATCAAGCATATTAGTAAGTCCATCACTACAAAGCAAAATGCCACTTACATCCCTTTCTACATCAAAAACATCCATCTCCACAGATATATTCGCACCAAGTGCTCGCATAAGCACATTTTTCCTTGGATGATCTTTTGCCTCTTCTTCAGTAATTTCGCCAGATTTCACTAATAAATTCACTAAAGTATGATCGTTTGTGATCTTATATATTTTTTTATCCTTAATAACAAAACCAGAAGAATCACCAATATTACCAAACAATAAAAAATCATCAGTTAAAAGTGCCATAACAATCGTCGTACCCATACCAACACTTTCCGGATTATCCTCCGTATATTTATATAAAAGCATATTCGCTTCACTAACAATTTCCTTTAAAAAATCAATTGCCTCATCCTTATTTCCAACACTAGATGAATCGACAAATCTTTTACCTATATGTGTAATAGCAATTGATGAAGCAATCTCTCCACCTTTATGACCACCCATACCGTCAGCCACTGCCATTAAAATTTCTCCAGCCTCATTTTTTACAATTGTTACACTGTCTTCATTATGATCTCGGACTTGTCCAGGATCGGTTAAATATGAAAATTCCATTATTCTCCCTCCTCAAAGTTACTACGTAATTGCCCGCAAGCCGCACTTACTTCACTACCGAATTCCTTGCGTACCGTCACATTAATTTTATTTTTCTTTAAAATATCATAAAAATGAATTATTTTATCTCTATCTGTTTTTTTAAACTCTATATGACTAGTTTCATTATAAGGAATTAAATTCACATAAGCAACCATTCCTTTAAGTAAATGAGCTAGTTCCAACGCACACTCATCACTATCATTAACATCTTTTAGCATAATATATTCAAAAGTAACTTTTCTATTATTTACCTTCAAATAATCTTTCACAGCTCTAATGACTTCTTTAAGCGGATATACTTTATTAATTTTCATAAGTTTACTACGCAGCTCATCATTAGGAGCATGCAAACTTATAGCTAAGTTCACTTGCCGTTTTTCTTTAGTAAACTTCCTAATCTTTGGCACAATCCCACATGTTGACACTGTAATATGCCTAGCTCCAATAGCTATACCATAATCACTATTAATAATATCAATAAACTTCATAACATTATCATAATTATCAAATGGTTCTCCAATTCCCATTAAAACCACATGTGAGATTCTAATATCTAAATTATCTTCTACCATTAAAATCTGCAGTACCATCTCATAAGTCTCTAAATTACGAACTTTTTTTAAACGTCCACTTTCGCAAAAAGCACATCCCATATTGCATCCAACTTGCGTTGATACACATAAACTGTTGCCATAATCGTGATTCATTAAAACCGCTTCAACCTTTTGACCATCGGCAAGTTCAAATAAATATTTATGAACATCTTTACCATTTTGAACTCTTAAAATAGAAAGCCTTTCCATATTGAAATCTTCTTTTAATTTCTCTATAACACACTTTTTAATATTACTCATATTATCAAAAGAATTAACTCTTTTCTTATAAAGCCAATCATATACCTGTCTAGCTTTAAATTTCTTTTCGCCAATATCTTCAAAATATAATTCCAATTCTTTAAGAGTCTTGCCATATATGTTCATAAATTCTCACCTTATATTTAATTATAGCAAAATTCAAAAAAAAATAATAGAATTTCCTTATATATTTGTTATAAGTTCTATTATTTTTTCACACAAAACATTTTATTTGACAATATATTTACCTATTTTACAAAATTCATTACAATACAAATTACAAAGAAAGCTACGCCAAGTAATGCCGTTAATCTTGTTATAAAAAGCTCTCCGCCTCTTTCTTTACGATTGGCAAATAACTCATCATTTCCACCTAAAATATTACTAGATGGACTTACAGCTTTACCACTTTGTAAAAGTACAATCGCAATTAATAAAATTGATACAATAATTAAAAGTATTTTCATAGTATCCCTCCGACTTCTAATAATTTACCATAAAATAAAAGAAAAATCAACCATAATCAATGATATAGCTGACTTTATACTAATTTTGTTTCACTTTAATTAAACCCTTGTTAATTTCCTCTAAAGCTCTGCCAATATTCTTAGTAGATTTATATTCACTTTCTTTCATCTGAAAATACCCCGTCTCATCCATTTCCTTAGCACGCTTAGCAGCAATATTAACAAGTAAATATTTTGAATCTATTTTTTGAAGCAATACATCAATTGATGGATATATCATAAGCATACCTCCTACAACCAATATATACCTTTTTTTTATAAAAAACAAGGAAAAGCCCAAAACTTGACATTATTTAACACATTCTCTAAGCCCATCCAACACAGCAAACATTGCATAAGTATCTTGCTGACAGTACTCAACCAACTTTTGATATTTATGCTTATAATCAAGTGGTAATAATTTAGGAAAAGAAGCATAAGCCACCATTGCTTCAACACCATTACCCACTTCCATTCCCTTATAACTCAAATTAGAAAATAAAGGTAAAACCTTTTTTATTGAAAATGATCCATCCATATCTGGATGATAATAATTAAACATCTTCGCCTCTTCTTTATCATATCCCATCTCTTCATATAAAGAAGATTTTGTCTTTACAATATTCATTAAATCAAAAACATTATCCCTAATTTTCAGTAATTTTTCTTTATATTCTGGGAAAATATAAGCCAATTCCTTTAATCTAGATTTTTCAAATGAATCATTATACACTAGTACCATTTTATCATCAGGAATTAATTCACACATCGATTTAATCAAATCAATTCTATGGTCTAAATGATCAGGCGCTAAATAACCATAATGATCCTTCTCTTTATCACACACCCCAGGAGCTTTTTCAATATGTAAAGAAAATTGAAATACCGATTGACTATAAGGTCGCTCACCTCTATACCTAGGAAGTGGACATGGAAATGTTTCAAAATCCAAATGATATAACGGATAACTAATTTGTTTTATTCCATCTTTTATTTTAGATTTATTAATATAAGGTTTACCACTAACCACACACTCTTTTTGAATCTTATTTTTCTTTCTATTTAGCATCTCACCTGGAATATCCAGCATACTCACCTTACCATCATTAATTAAATCAAACGTATCATATTTAATCTTGCCTTTCTTAAACCCAAAATTATTATTTATATAACTCAAAATAGAATGTTTTTCTGGCAAAATATCAAAACATAACTTACACCACTTGCACTTAACTGTTTTTTTATACTCACAGTACTTTCCAAGTGCTACTCTATCTCCACATAAATTATCGATATAATCTTTTACTCTCTTACTATCTAAATAAATTTGATCCATTAAATCATTAGTAATACTAGTCACATCTATATAAGCAATAACATCTTCACCATTAACCGTATCATAAACTGGCTCACCATTTTCATACTTGCCATCAAATACATAATTACTATTCAAAACAGCTAAATAATATCCAACCTTCTTATCTATACCATGACTTTTTAAATCATTTTCTATAATAAACCTTTGAACAGCAATATCATAAATATAATGACCAGGTCCACTAAATCTATCAAATAATTTAGCCTTACTTCTTTCATAAACATTAAGTGGCATATAATCTTCTATATTAACACCCAAATCTTCCAGTAAATGATATATACCCTTTTCATCTTTCATAAAAATAGAATTTTTCTTATCACCTAAATCTAAATATTTCTTAGTCGTCGTTGCCTTAACCTCAATAATATTAATATTATTCTTATATTCATTATAAATATCCACATAACATAAATAACGAATATTATCAATCACCGCATCAAAGCTCTCTTGATTATAAGTACTCTTAGAAAATTTAAAACTGCCATCAAAATATTTTGTAGCTTGTTCACCAGCTAAAATTTCTACTTTATTATAATAAGGCATCATTGTTTTCAAATGTTCACTTTTTTCATCAATTAAATCATTACCTTCGTCATCAAACATATTTCCCATCAATTCTGCCATCTGTTCTAATTCTTCTTCTTTCTTATATTCTTCAAACGAAATCATGCTATCTAATTTTTCTTTTTTAAGATCATCCAAAGCTACATACCTAGGACACCTCGTATAATTTATAAATTTAGTCTTAGTTATTGCCATAATATCACCACTATCATTATACACTAAAAAAGACCTTAAACACACTTAATAACTTATACTATTGCATCAAAAAACAAACATATTTGTCAGTAATACCTTGTTTTAGACATATAAAAACATATATCAAAATCATAACATTTAACCAACTAAAATTTCATTTTAAAAAAAATATGTTATAATTATATAAGCTAGGTGGTGATAAAATATGCACAAAAACGGTCGTCTTTCTAGATATGAATATCAAAAAAGAAAACGAACAAAAAAACATATCTGGACTGTCATTTTAATTATCAGCATCTTAACCGTCATATTATGCCTTATAAAAATATTTTTTTGGAATAAAGATAACTCTCAAATAGACAAAATTAATAAAGACATAAACGCTGACAAAATTGTCAAAGAAGAAAAAAGCGAAAATGCCCAAAACATTAACCCCCCAGCCAATAAACAAGATGATTATTGGTATTATATCAACATGGATATGATGAGTGTAGACTTTAATGAACTTAAGAAAAAAAATAGCGACACTGTCGGATTCATCAAAGTAAATGGCACTAATGTCAACTATCCTATTGTTCAAACAACTGATAACTCCTATTACCTAAAACATGCCTTTGATAAATCTAAAAACTCTGCTGGTTGGGTTTTTGCCGACTATCGAAATAACATGATAAACTTTGATAAAAACACCGTTATCTATGGACATAGTCGTTCTAATCAAACCGTCTTTGGTAGCCTAAAAAAAGTACTAAATAAATCATGGTATAGTAATAAAGATAACCATATAATTAAACTATCAACCCCAACTGAAAACACCTTATGGCAAATAGTCAGTATTTATACCATTAAACCTGAGAGCTATTATATCACTACTAAATTTTCTGATAGTCAATTTAAAACCTTTATTAAAACAATTAAAGACCGTAGTCAAATTAACTTTAGTGGAACCTTAAACGAAAATGATAAAATATTAACTTTATCTACCTGTGAAGACGTCGCTGGAACTACCAGATTAGTTATCCATGCTAAACTAATTAAATTGGAAACAAGATAAAAACTGTAACAAAATAAGTAATGTTACAGTTTTTCATTTCATCAAATAATCTTAAAAATGCCAATCTCATTATGCTTGAACATAATCTATATTTACTGTTAAATCCTTTCGAACTACACCAGCAACTTGTACTGCATTTTGATAAGTAACCGTCAATTGTACATGTACAATAGAACCTTTAGGTAACACATCGCCTTCTTTAATACCCGAAAGATAATACAATATTGCATCGCCATCTTTATTTTCAGGTTCCATTCTAATATCATCGACTTTAGCATCCATATTTCCTCTATTTTCAATTGTCAAATCATAAACAATTTTATCACCAATATTAGACAAAGAAACATAAAAATTCGCCTCATCTCTAGCAGAAATATCCGGTTTATTAACCTCTTTAGCGCTACCAACTATACTTAAAATTTCTGTATTAGTAAAACCAATATAAATATGTTCATCTTTATACTGTTGATTATTAGAAGCAAGTGGTTGTGCAAAAGTTGAATACCACATAAGTAAAAGTGCTCCAAGTGCTACTAAAACAATCACAATACGATTTGTCGTCTTCTTAGAAAACTTAATATGACGATCCTTCGCATCAGTAATTTCATCCGCATGCGGTTCCCATATATCTAAAACTTCTATTTCATCATCTTTTTTTTCTTGCTTATCATCGACTTTAAACTTATCATCCATGTTATATTTATTATTCATAAATACCATCCCCTACACTAAATTTAGTATATCATAAACCTTATATTTAAGCAACAATATACATTTCATATTTAACAATTTAAAACATAAAATTTACTAAAGGAGGAACTATGAAATATTTAAAAAAACTATCTTTAAACCTTTTATATACCGTTATATTTTTTATACTTTTATCTTTAATTTTAACTACTTTTCACTATTTTAATATTATAAATTATCAAACTATTGCCATCTTCAAAATAATTATTCCAATTCTAACTTTATTTTTTGGAGGCTTACTAATGGGAAAAAAAGCTACAAAAAACGGTTGGCTTGAAGGTTTAAAAATAAGTCTTATCATAATTAGCATATTAACCATTATAACCATACTTATTAATGAATTCACTCCCAAAATACTAACCTTTTTCCTCATTTTAATCCTTTCAAGCATCTTTGGTAGTATTATTGGCATTAATAAAAATACTTAAAGTTTTTTAACCTAAGTATTTTTTTAAAAAATCATCTTTATATTCTAAAAATCTATCTTCTTTTATAGCCTCTCGCATATCTTCCATCATCCTAATTAAAAAACGTATATTATGAATAGAAAGAAGTCTGCCACCTAATCCTTCATTAGCTACAAATAAATGTCTAAGATAAGCCTTCGTATAATGTTTACACGTATAACAATCACAATCATCAATTGGTGTAAAATCTTCTTTATATTTGGCATTTCTTAAATTAATCTTTCCATGATATGTAAAAGCATTTGCATGTCTAGCAATTCTTGTTGGTAAAACACAGTCAAACATATCGACACCTCTTTCAACCCCTTCAAGTAAATCGACAGGTTCTCCAACTCCCATCAAATAACGTGGTTTATCTTCCGGCAAATACCTAATAGCATCATCGATCATCTTATACATAGTTGGTTTATCCTCACCAACCGACGTTCCACCAATTGAATAGCCATCAAAACCCAATTTTACCGTCTCTTTAGCACTAAACTTTCTTAAATCAGTATATTCTCCACCTTGAACAATACCAAACAGTGATTGGTTTTCATTATTAAACGCCTCTTTACCTCTTTTAGCCCATCTAAGTGTTCTTTCTGTACTTTTTTTAGCATACTCATAAGTTGCTGGGTAAGGTATACATTCATCAAAACTCATTGCAATATCACTATCTAGCTTATTTTGAATTTGGATTGAAAGTTCAGGCGTTAAAAAAAGTGCCTTACCATCAATATGACTTTTAAAATGTACACCCTCTTCTGTAATGTCCTTTTTTTTATTTTTAGCTAAAGAAAAAACCTGAAATCCTCCACTATCGGTTAAAATAGGACCATCATAATTCATAAACTTGTGTAACCCACCCGCTTTTTGTACAACATCAGCTCCAGGTCTAAGCCATAAATGATAAGTATTAGAAAGTATTACTGCACTACCAGCCGCCTTTAGCTCTTCTGGTGTCAGCATCTTAACATTAGCCAAAGTCCCAACTGGCATAAACATTGGTGTCTCAAAAGTCCCATGATTAGTAATTAATTTTCCAAAACGTGCTTTGCCATCATTTTTTATAAGTTCATATTTAATTTTCATTTGTGTCTCTCCTTTGTCTTTTTTAATGTAAAACCTGATAAATAAATAAGTAAATCACCACGTCCTAACTTATGATAGCCATTTTCCAATAAATCCTTTAAAATCACCTTTCCCCTTTCACTATTCTTCAAAACATTAGCTGGGAAATCTTCAAATACAATTGGTTTTTCGTTTGGCTTATCCAAAAATTGTGTATAAGTAGGATCAATCAAATAAGTATTATCTGCAATTAAATAATAATGGTCATACCCATCTCCTTCATTAATATTATACATTTCTACCGGTATTTCCATCATTTCTAAATCGGCTTTAATATTATTTGCAAAGTAAAAACAAAGTCCATCTAAACTATCGACTTTTACTTCAACTTCACTCAAATTTTTAAAAACAATAAATCTAATCATCTCTTCCATATATATATCATACTTAAAAAATAAAATAAAATCAATGCTTACATATATTTTTGCATTGATTTCATCATTTGATTCACTTGTTTTTGACTAGGAGTTCTTCCCATCCCAGACATCATAGCTTTTATCATTTTTTCATTAATTGGTGGATGTTCCTTAAGTTGTTTCTTCATAACTTTTTTGGCTATCAAAAACCCTATAATAATTCCAACAATAAGTCCACCTATAACTTTTAATAAATCTAATAAAAATGCTCCCATTTTATCTGCCTCCTATAAAATATATTTTACTAAAAAATACCTTTAATAGCAAGCAAATCTTTTAATATTTAAGAATTTAAAGTAATATCTACTCCATCATCTTGGGTATGACTTTGAATAGCTACATTTTCCGATGCACCTATATAGCTTACTCCTAAAACCATTGCAACTAAAGCAATAATTGCCTTACATTTTAAAAATTCCATATTTCATACCTCCCTTTTGACATATTAATCATATCACGAACAAATATTCGTGTCAATACATTTTTCAAACAAATGTTTGACTAAAATATTATAATATGTTAAAATGTGTATAGAATAAATTAGGAGGAAAAAATGGAAAAATTAACTCGTAGACAAACTGATGTTTTAAACTATATAAAAAGTTATATTGTATCACATGGCTACCCACCAACAGTCAGAGAAATTGGTAAAGCCTTAAATATCTCATCACCAGCCACTATTCATGCCCACTTAAACAATCTTGAAAAAAAAGGAATCATCAAAAAAGAAAGCTCTAAAAATAGAGCTATTGAACTACTAGTAAAAAATGAATTTGAACCCGAAAATGAATTAGTCGCTGAAGTACCACTATTAGGTAAAATTACTGCCGGATCACCTATCGAAGCTATCGAAATGCCTGATGAATATTTTGCTATTCCTTCATATCTACTCCCAAAAGGAAAAGAAGTATTTACCCTAAAAGTTAGTGGCACTAGTATGATAAATGCTGGAATTTTAGATGGTGATATAGTCATTGTTGAAAGAAGAAACAGCGCTAGAAATGGAGAAATAGTTGTCGCTATGAATGATGAAAATGAAGTAACTTTAAAAACCTTTTATAAAGAAAATGGACATTTTCGGCTTCAACCAGAAAATGACACTATGGATCCAATTATTTTAGATAACGTCACTATATTAGGCAAAGCTATTGGCTTATATAGAAAAATATAACATACAAATCGTATGTTATTTTTTATAAAAAGTACTAGACATCTTATACTTGCCATCTTCTAACACCAAAGCAATTATATTACCCTTAGCATTTATTTTTTCTTCTAAAGAAGCATCTTTCCAAGTAATCCCACCATCTAAACTATACTTGTAAGTATAATTATCTCCAGTAGGATACTCAATTACTAAATCATTACCATCTTTAAATTCAATACCACCAGTAACTTTAATTAATCTATTTCTTGAAATAGTATTACCTCGAGCATCTTGAGCCTTACATTCAATCACATAATTTCCAACCTTCGAAGTAAGCGTATTATCACAAGAAAAACTTACCTCACCAGAATTATCAGTCGCCACTACCCCATCTTCTACATTATAACTTAACGCCTCATCACTAGTAATAGTTACTGTATCCGGAACTACTAAATGTGGTTTTTTATTATCTGTAACTATCACTACCCTAGTACCTTCTTTTAATTTTTTACCATCACTCACTTCATACTTAACAACATAATTACCAACTTGATCAGTATTAATTGAACTAATTTGATTACCATCTTTATAATAAGATATAACTATTTTTTTTGAAATATTTTCACCATCAGCTATCGCTTTAGCGCCTTCTTCTTTATACTTTTCATTAACTCCAACATAAGATACAAAATTACCATTAAGAGCTAAAGTAAACCCATCTGATTTTACATTTGTATTTTGCAAAACCTCTTTAGCTTCTGGTCTATTCATATAATTAACAATTTTAGAACCAATCAATAAAATGACAAGCCCAATAACAATTAAAGTAATCAAACCAACTAACTGAGCTCTAGTATAACCATTCATAAAATCATTCCTTATTTATATTCGCAATTGTGCAACTATCTGCATCAGTAATATTTTTATTTATCCTAATATCTTTTTCTGACGCATCTTTAACCGCACAAATATGAGCATCATTACTCCAAAGTGCTAAAGAAACTTTACCATTTTCATCAACACTAAACTCTCCAGCATCTGGTAAATCACCATCAGTTTTCAAAACATTTTTTTCTGTTTCTGTACTCGTCTTATAATTAATAAAAAGTGTTGTATTTTCATTTGCCGCTTGTTTTTCTGCTTGATAAGTGCCAGCTGCCACCACTAAACCATGTGCACTATCCACAAAGGCTTTTTCTCTAGAAGATTGAATTATATTTAAAACAATAGGAGTTGTTATCAAAGCAATAATCGCAATAATTGCAATAACTGCTAAAAGTTCAACTAACGTAAAACCCTTTTTCATATTATTCAACCTCCTCGACATCATAAGCATATTCTGTAGCTCCCACTTTTTCAATACAAACCTTAGTTAATTGTGAAAAATTATCATTAGTCTTCGGATTTTTTATATCGACCGGTAAATAACCATTTTTTTGTAAATATTCGATTGTCTGACAAGCCTTATCTCCTACACTTACCGGCATCTCATCCAAATGTTCCGTATAATAATCCTCTCCACCTTTTTTTAACTGTTCAATTTGTGTTTCATATAAATCTTCTCTGCCACTATCTAACGATCTATTAATAGCTGGCACCGTAATCAATGCAATAACTCCAAGTATTGCGATAACTCCAAGTAACTCTGCTAACGTGAAACCTTTATTATTCATATCATCACCTATATTAATTATACAACATTTTCTTTTATAAATAAAATAAAAAGTAACTATTTTTCATAATTACTTTACTCATTTACTTCAAAATTTTCCAATTCTCCATTTTCTGTTACTATTTTATTCACTTTTTCTTCGATATTTTTTAACTCCGCATCACACTCTTTAACTAATTTCATCGCTTCTGTATATTTTTTTATCGATTCATCTAAAGACACTTCACCATTTTCTAAAACAGCGATTGTCTCTTCTAACTCTTTAATCTTATCTTCAAATTTTTTCTCTTTTGCCATTTATTTGTCCTCCTTCACTTTTAAAACTTGTGTTTCTATTAAACCATCAGTTAATTTTATCTGTAACAAATCATTTTCTTTAACGCTCTTTATACTCTTCAAAGCCTTATCATTTAAATAAGTAATACTATAACCTCTGCTTAATATATTTAATGGATTAAGCAAATTAAGTTTATCAATTATATTTTTAAGCTCCAATACCTTATCTTTGTAAATCAACTGTGGATTAGCTAAAACATAACTCTTTTTAATTTTCTCAAGTTCATTTTTATTCCTATCTACTTTTCCCAAAATAAGATCATTTAATTTATCATTTATCAAAGCTAAATTCTGCTTTTTGCTGTCAAACATAATCATTGGATTCTTAATTACAAATGAATTTTTTACTGATTCCAAATACAATTTTAAATAATTAACTTTTTTATAAATAGCTTCATTAAGTCTAATAGACAACTGATCGATATGTTTCTTTAAATCACTCATATTAGGCACTGCTAGTTCTGCTGCAGCTGTCGGCGTTGGAGCTCTCAAATCAGCCACAAAATCAGCAATTGTAAAATCAACTTCATGACCTACTGCACTAATAATAGGCACTTTACTATTATAAATAGCCCTAGCAACCACTTCTTCATTAAAAGGCCATAAATCTTCAATAGAACCACCACCACGACCAACAATAAGTACATCTAAATCATATCTCTGTGCTCTTTCAATATTACGAACAATATCATCTTTAGCATTCTCACCTTGAACTAAAGTTGGAAACAAAATAGTCTCACATATTGGAAACCTTCTCTTAATAGTAGTTATAATATCACGAATAGCTGCTCCTGTACTAGCCGTTACAATACCTATTCTTCGTGGAATCTTTGGAATTGATCTCTTATGTGAAGCATCAAATAAACCCTCAGCTTGTAATTTTTTCTTAAGTTGTTCAAAAGCAATATATAAATTACCTACTCCATCTTCAAGCATTTCATCGACATATATTTGATAACTTCCCATTGCCTCATAAATACTAATTCTTCCTCTAACTAAAACCTTCATCCCATCTGCCGGCTTAAAAAGAACCTTATTTGCATTACTTCTAAACATCACCGCATTAATTTTACTACCTTCATCTTTTAAAGAAAAATAAAAATGACCAGTAGTATGTGCTTTAAAATTAGAAATTTCCCCTTTTAAAAAAACCGTTTGCAAATTTTCATCGACATCAAATTTTGCCTTTAAATAACGAGTAATGGCACTAACTGAAAGATATTTATCACTCACTATTGCACCTTTTCATGATAAATTTTATCTAAAACTCCATTTATCATCTTTCTAACACTATCATCGCTATATTTTTTAGCAAGTTCAACTGCCTCATTAATAGCCACAACATCAGGCGTATCAGTATACAAAAGTTCAAATATTCCCATTCTAAGTATTGCCATATCCGTATTACCTAATCTATCAATAGTCCAGCCATCTAAATATTTATTTGCCAGCTTATCTATATCATTTTTATAAGTCAAAACCCCATACACTATTTCTTTAACATATTCATTGTCAATTGGTGACACCTCAGAAATCACATCGTCGACATTATACTGCATATGTGCCTTATCATAAACTGTCATCTGATATAAAATAGTCATACATTTTCTTCTAAGTTCGCTTCTATTTTCCGTCATATCATAAACAAGCAGGTTAAATATTAACCCACCATACTCCTTTCCACAAAATCTATATTCAATTATATCACACGCCCAAATAAATTCAAAGACTTAAATTATTCAAAAACTTTAGTGTAAATGTTTTGCCTTTAACTCTTCATTACTCACGCCAAATCGTTTTATAAAATCTTTATTAGACATCACCAAATAATTAAATGCCTTATGATCTAAAACAATATTATTAAAAATTAAATAATCCATACGTGCCAAAGTAAGATTTTCACTTTGTATTAAATAAGTTGGTCTTCTTACTACCTCAGACTCTAATGACGCGTTTTTTAAAATATCCAGTTTCTTATTTACACCTGCCACTGAATAACTAAAAATCATAGGTACCTTCGTTGTTATTCTAATAACATCATTATTAGAATAACCTCGATTCAAAAAATTTTGAAAAGTATTCGCAATATTTTCTTCACTCAACACATATATTATCGGATTTACTCCCGTAATATGATTAATCTCGTCTTCACTATAACCCAGTTTAACCAAACACTTTCGTTTATTTTCAAGCGTATCCACACTTACAACCATAATATTAGAATTTCTATAAATCATCTTCTTGATACGTTCACTATCATAACCTTTAGAAAGTAAATAATCATAATTCTTCTGTAAAAGTTCTAAACTATAAGTATAAATCATAGGCGAATCCTTAGTAATTTTATTAATCTCCTTATCATCAAACCCAATTTTTTTTAAAAAATCACGTTTACTATTTAATTTCTTAGAAGAAATACTAAATAAACTAGGAAGTATTACCGTAAGTTCATGCACTGTAGTTTTAAAATAACCATAATCCTTTAAAAGATTTAACTTTGTTAAAATAAGATTTTCACTAATTGTTAATAATTGTGGAAGTTTTTTAGTCATTTTTTTTATCTCATCATCTTTGTAACCTAGTTCATGCAAAAAAGCAAAACGCCTATTTAACGTTTTGATCGGATAATTCAATAAAGCTGGATTACAAGTCGTCATATAAATAATATCTTCATCTAAAAAACCCAACCCTTTTAAATAATTAAACATAACTTTTACCTTAGACTCCAAAGTAGGTAAACTAAGCCTACTTCCAACATAACTATTCATAATCTTAATTTGTGACTTCTCATCATAACCTAATTTACTCAATAATTCAGACATATCAATCACCTACATTTTTCTTAATGAAAATAAATACCAAAAATGTACATAAAAATATAAAATTATAAATATCGTCCATCCTAAAATGGGTACTACTAAACTAACAATCCACGGATAAGGTAATAAATAAACCTCTTCCCCCGGGACCTTAAATTTTAAACTTACCAAACAGCCAATCTTAATCGAAAAAACTAATAACATAATAAGTCCTGGAAAAATGCCCATCATAAATCCCAAAACCCAATAGTACCAACGATGATACCAAGCATCTTTATCATATAAATCTAACTTATATGCGATATAAAATGTGAAAAGTCCTAAAGTTATAACATTTAAAATTAAATAAATCCAAAATTTTTTCCGCATCTTCTCCATCATAACGTTCTCCTTTGAAGGGTCAAAAAAAAGATAAATAATTATCTTATTGGCAAGTTCCCTCACCTGGTTTAGACCCTTCGACATACTCTTTATCTATAAGTTTACAAGATGTTTTTGTCATTGAGTCTTGAAGATAGCCCCCCAATAGCTTAACTAAACTAACGACTACTACACTAATAATCGCTATAATTAGTAAATATTCTACTAGGGCTTGACCTTTATTATTTAATTTCATAAAACCCTCCACAAAAATATCATAACTTATTTCAATTATAATTTTTTTTTTAATAAAAATCAACCCCATTAGCAAAAAACAAACAAATTTAAAGACAAAAAGTATAAAATGTGTTAAGATAAAAATGGTGAGAAAGATGAAAATAATTGAAGCCAAAACTTTCTATCAAAAACTAAAAGGCCTTATGTTTCAAAAAGAATTTGATTACATTCTCAAATTTAAAACAAATGGCATCCATACTTTTTTTATGAAAACAAACATTGACGTTATTTTAACGGATAAAAATAATAAAATCTTACACATCTATAAAAACCTAAAACCAAATAAAATAATATTACCCAAAAAAGGTGTAAAATACATCTATGAAATACCTGTAAACTATATAAACAAAACAAAAATCGGAGATTATTTTAATCCCTGATTTTTTTATTTACCCTAAAATATATGGATCTGACGCTGTTCCTGTACCTCTCGTGATTTGGACTTCAGAAGAAAGAGTTATAGCGGGCCTGACTCCATGGTATGTAGTGCTCACATAGTCGCTGTTGACGCCGCCACTGCTGTGCACGGTGAACACGTAGCTAGAGGAGTCAGAATTAGGCGACAAGGTCCACCAATAATTAATACTTGAATCAAACATCCAATCGCTATTCTTACATGTCCTATAATTATTTTTATTTAAACTAAATGTTCCACACTGTTTTTTATTTGAATTTGCTCTTATATATTCACTTAACGTTGGTAAGGCTACTTTTACTTTTGATGTTGTTCCTTTTTCATCACTAATTTGGTCTTGTATATAATTATTACCCAATGTTACTGCACCCGCATAATACGTTGCTTCTACTATTTGACTTTGAGCTGTGCTTGTTAAACTATTATAATAATCCCCATTCAAATAAGTATTTAAAGTTGCAGGAAAATTCCAATTATTTGAACTGAAACTATCCCATGCTAAATTATCAGAAGTATTTATATCTGCATCCCTCATTATCTTTATCGTTCCATCTGAATTTATGGATATGATTCTCCAACCTGCTATTTCATCATTAAATGTTACATAATTATTGGGATTGGCTCCTTTATATGTATATTTTCCGTCTTCATATTCATCTTTGTATAACCCATCTCCTGAGGTTACTATATCAGTATTATCTAATATTGAATCACCAGTAGTAGGTTCTTTTGTACATTCTGCATAAAGCTCATCTATTGCTCCTTGAACATCACTCGCCTGCATTCCACTCGCCGTA
>CALVRX010000014.1 GCA_944358815.1 uncultured Bacilli bacterium
TAAGACTCCGCCTCCAACTCCGCCTCCAACTCCACCTCCGACCCCAAATCCGACTCCAAATCCTACTCCAAAACCAACTCCGACTCCGGCTCCAACTCCGACTCCGACTCCGACTCCAACTCCGACTCCGACTCCAACTCCAACTCCGACTCCAACTCCAACCCAAGAAGTGGTTCCTGAAACACCAACTTATAGTTCAATTCCAAGAACTGGTGATGCAGCGGCAGCTATGGCAGTGGCGAGTGGACTTGTCAGCGCTGGTCTTGTAGGTGCTGGTATTGCAGGTGAGAAAAAACGTAAACAAGTTAGTGAAATGAAAAATGATTCTAAGGATTTAAATAATGATGTAGATTATGAAGCTATTGCTGAGGCATGGGTTAATAGTCCTGAGAGACAACAATGGCTTGCAAATCATCAACAAGCACAACAACAAAATACTCAAATGGGTAGAAGACGTTAAAGTAAGGGGGAATAGATATGAAAAAACTATATAATGTATTTGTTGGATTATTAGTTGCTGTTATTTTGTCGATAACTTTGGTGCCTACAATAAGTGCTGCTCCTAAAACTACTACTATTAATAGAGAAGGAGTAATGGTATCTTATATTAGTACTAATTTTGATTGGGCAAAGTTTAGAACTGCTGATAATAAAGTTGCTTATTGTATGGATTTAACAAAGAAATGGCCTGAGAAGACAACAAATGTTTCTTTAGCTAAAGAAGGAGATGCTGGATTAACTTATATTCTTCAAAATGGTTATCCTTATAAGACTATTAAAGGTAACGGCGAGCAAGATAGATTTATTACACAGGCGGCTATTTGGTGGTATTTATCTGATACTGGTAAAACAGCTAAATTAAGTTCAGAATTTACAACAACGGCTGCTGATCCTTATGGAATTAGACCATATATTCAAAAATTAGTCAACGAGGCTAAAAATGCTAAAGCTAGTTCTAATGCGACTTTGAATGTTAATGTAAGTAATTCTAATATGAGTTTATCAAGTGACGGTGATTACTTTGTATCTAGTGAAATTGCTCCAACTTTAACTGGTGCTACTTCTTATAAAGTTGCAGTTAGTGGTGCTCCTAAGGGTACGGTGGTTACTGATACAAAAGGTGCTACTAAAAATACATTTAATGCTGGTGATAAGTTTTTAGTAAAAGTTCCAGTTAATGCTTTAGGACAAACTACTACTATTAAAGTAAATGTTTCTACTACTACTAGTACAGTAAAATCTTATATTTATCAGCCTTCTGATTCATCTTATCAACGTTTAACTACTTTATATACTGATAATAATGAATTAACAAAAACTGTAAATTTGACTGCTAAAGTAGACAAACCAAAAGTTTGTGTGGATTATGTTATTGTAGGTGATGTAAAACCAGATCCAAGTTTAACAGATCCTACTCCTGGTAGAAATTGTTTTGACAAAGGAACTAGTTATAATCAAGAAAAAGGTTTAACTACTAGACAAGAAAATTGTAAATTTAATGGTTGGTATACGAAAGAAGATTTAACTGGTAAGTGGATAGATGGTACAGCTTTGAATAACAATATGACATTATATGGTGCATGGGACTGTGGAACAGTTGTAAATGTACCTAATACAGCTTCTAAACTTTCACTTGTGATTGTTGGACTTGGTGTAGTTGTTATTATTGCTGGTGTTGCTATAATTATCTATCGTGATAAAAAAATGAATGCCAATAAATAATTAATTTAGCTTAGCAAGTGTTGCTAGGCTTTTTTAATGTTTAAATGTTTGTTCTTTAAAATTTTGTTAAAATATGATAAACTAATCAAAGAGGTGAGGTTCATGAATTTATTACCAGCAGATACTTATATTGTGAAGAATGCTACTATTTTAAATGATGAATCTCGTTTTGTTTTAATTAAATTATATCAGCCGATAATTGGTTCAGTGGCAATAAATTTATATTTTACTTTATGGTGTAATTTAGATGCAAGCAAAATTATTTCTACAGAGTATACACATCATAATTTAATGGCAGAAATGAGGATTAAGCTGGAGGATATTTTGGAAGCAAGAGAAAAATTAGAGGCGATTGGTCTTCTAAAGACATATTTAAAAAAAGGCAGTATTAATAGTTATATATATGAATTATATTCTCCATTAGAACCTAGTGAATTTATCGATAATCCTATATTAGCTACTACTTTGTCTAGTAATATTGGTAAGGCTGAATATGAAAAAGTTTTAAATATTTTTAAGATTCCAAAGATTGATTTACGAGGATATAAAGATGTGAGTGCTACTTTTGCTAATACTTTTGAAGTTACAGATGGTTTAGAAATTTCGGATACTAAAAATATTCGAAAAGTACAACAAATTGAGTTGATTGTAGATGAAAAAATCGATTTAAATGAAATATTGGAATTAATACCTAGTGAAATTTTAAATCATCGATCTATTAGCAAAGAGACAAGATCTTTGATATATAAATTAGCGTATATTTATAATTTGGATGATAAGGAACTTATAGAGTTGATTCGTAATTCTGTAGATGAAAGGAAAATGATTGATAAAAATTTATTACGTTTAAATTGTCATAATTATTATACTTTTGAACATCAGAATGTTACGCCATCTTTAGTGTATAAAAAACAACCAGAGTATTTAAGAAAGACGGCAAGTGATGGTTCAAAGTTAGCAAAGCAAATATATACTTTTGAAACGACATCACCATATGATTTTTTATCTGGTAAGAATAAAGGAGTAAAACCTAGTAAGAAGGATTTATTATTAATTGAGAATTTAATGATTGATTATGATTTACCTCCGGGAGTGGTCAATGTTCTTATCGATTATGTACTGAGAATTAACGATAATAAATTAACAAAAAATTTTGTTTTGACGATTGCTAATCAGTGGAAGAGAAGTAATATAAAAACAGTTGAAGAAGCAATGAAAATATGCAAAAAAGAAAATAAAAATAAGTCAAAATCAAAAGTTATAAAAAAGGAGATTAAACCGGAATGGTTTGATAAAAAAGTGGAAGAAAATTTAGCTAGTAGTGATGATATTGCTGCTTTAGAGGCAAGTTTAAAGAATTTGTAGAGGTGGTTGTATGCAAAAGGTAGGAGATAGTTTAAAAACAAAGAATTTAAATTATTTATTAGATGAAGCATATGATGAAGCATTAGAGGATGAAAAATTTAAGCAGTTTGTTAGTATGCTTAAGATTAAAAGAGAAATTTTAAAAAAGTATACTTCACTTTTAGAAGAAAGTGCGGCAGAATATTATAATTGTAAAAATTGCCCTGGACTAGTAGCTTGTCAAAATAAGATTACTGGTTATGCAAAATTGCCTAAGTTAATAGATGATACTTTGGAATTTAGTTATAAGCCTTGTAAATACAAGAAAAAAGCGGATAAAGAGGAACAAGCTCATAGTAATACAATGCTTTTAAATGTACCTCGTGAAATTAGAGAGGCTTCTATTAGTAAAATATATAAAACTGATAAAAATCGCTATAAAACTATTTTATGGTTAACAGAATTTATTAAAAAATATAAGCAAAATGTACATCAAAAAGGTCTTTATTTATGTGGTAATTTTGGATGTGGAAAAACTTATTTGATTGCAGCAATTTTTAATGAACTTGGTAAGGAAGGAATAAAAAGTGCTATTGTTTTTTGGCCAGAGTTTTTAAATAGTTTAAAGGCATCATTTAATTCAAATGTTAAAAGTGAATTTAATAGTAAATATAATTATGTAAAGAAAGTACCTTTACTTTTAATCGATGATTTAGGGGCTGAGGCAGTGACACCTTGGGCACGTGATGAGGTTTTATGTCCACTTTTGCAATATAGGATGGATGAAAAGTTACCGACATTTTTTACATCTAATTTAGATTTAAAGGCTTTGGAAAATCATTTAGCAATTACATCTAAAGGTGATGAGATTATTAAAGCGGGAAGAATTATTTCAAGAATAAAACAATTAAGTGAATATCAAGAGATGATAAGTAAAAATTTACGTGATTAAAGGGTTGACTTTGACTTTTAATGTGATAAAATATAAGTAAATGCGATGAAGAGGATACGATTATTAGAGGATAATTTAAAGAGAGTTTAGTATTTGGTGGAAGCTAGATAATTAAATTTAATAATTACTACCTTGAAGCAGGTTTTCGAAAGATTATTCCGGGTAATTACCGTTATCTAATAAATTAAGTTATAAGGTAGGATGGTACCGCGTATAGACGCTCCTGGCATTTTGTGCGAGGAGTTTTTTATGGATAAAAAGGAAGTTAGAAAGTGTTATAAAATGGATTTAAGACATTTTTTGACCAATTATTGTGGTATGAAGAATGAAAAGCTGTTATCAGAGTTTTGTAATTTATCTCATAAAGAATTAAAGGAAGTAGCAGCGTTTTATGGATTTAATTTAATTAGAACGAGTTTTGAGTATGTTTCGAAAGAACAAATTATGACAGGTTTGATTATTTTTGTCAGTGATGCTTTTGGTAATATTGCACCTTATGTTAATCCAAATAGGGTATTAGATGATCAAGAATTTAATAAAGATCTTGATTTATCGATGATAAGTGCTGTGTCTTTAGAGTATAAATTCGATAAAAAGGGAAGACAGAAGAGTTTAAAGAAAAAAATGAAATTGAGAAGGGATGATAAAAAATGATAGATATTAAAGAAGATGAAAGATTAAGTAAACTTAATCATAGCTGTGCTCATTTACTTGCACAAGCTGTAAAACATTTATATCCAAAAGCGAAGTTTTGGGTAGGACCAGTGATTTCTGAAGGTTTTTATTATGATGTTGATTTAGGAGACCATACGTTGACTGATGATGATTTAGAAAAAATTGCTAAAGAAATGAAGAAATTAGCTAAGGATGGTAAACGAATTTACCGTGTGGAAATTTCTAGAGAAGAAGCCTTGGAAAAGTTTAAGGACGATCCTTATAAAATAGATTTAATCAATGAAATACCTGATGGAGAAGTTATTAGCTGTTATACTCAAGGTGATTTTACTGATTTATGCCGTGGACCACATGTAGATAGTGTGAAGGAATGTAAAAATTTTAAATTGCTTAAGGTATCTGGTGCTTATTATAAAGGTGATTCTAAGAATAAGATGCTTCAGAGAATTTATGGTGTATGTTTTGATAGTAAAGAAGATTTGGATAATTATTTGGCAGCACTTGAAGATGCTAAAGAAAGAGATCACCGTAAAATTGGAAAAGAACTTGAACTTTTTATGGGTCATGAACTTGTAGGACCAGGACTACAAATGTGGCTTGCTAATGGTGCAACAGTGAGATATGAACTTGAAAAATATATTAAAGAAAAAGAGGTTAAATTAGGTTATGAACATGTATATACTCCTTATTTAGCTTCTACTGAGTTATATAAGGTAAGTGGACATTGGGATCATTATAAAGATGATATGTTTCCTCCAATGAAAATCGATAATGAAGAATTAGTACTTAGACCAATGAATTGTCCACATCACATGCTTATTTATAAGAGTAAATTACATTCTTATCGTGATTTGCCAATTAGAATTGGTGAGTTAGCACCTGATTTTAGGTATGAAGCCAGTGGAGCAGTATGTGGATTAGAGAGAGTTAGACAAATGTGTCAAAATGATGCACACTTATTTGTAAGACCAGATCAAATAAAAGATGAGGTTTCTAAAGTGGTTAATTTGATATTGGATGTTTACAAGGATTTTAATATTACAGATTATGCTTTTAGACTTTCACTTAGGGATAAAAATAATACTGAAAAGTATTTTGATGATGATGATATGTGGGAAAAAGCAGAAAGTGAACTTAGGAGAGTTCTTACAGAGCTTGGTATTGATTTTTATGAAGCTCCAGGTGAAGCAGCTTTTTATGGTCCAAAACTAGACGTGCAAATTAAATCAGCAATTGGTCATGATGTAACGCTTTCTACCTGTCAGTTAGATTTCTTACTCCCTGAGCGATTTGATTTGACTTATGTCGATGAAAATGGTAAGAAAGCGCGACCTGTAGTTATTCATAGAGCTATTTTAGGTACTTTTGATAGATTTATGGCGTTTTTGATTGAAGAGACTAAAGGTGTATTTCCTTTATGGCTTGCGCCTGTTCAAGTAAAAGTTATTCCAGTTAACAATGAGTATCATTTAGATTATGCTAAAGAGGTTACTGATCAATTAAAAGATGCAGGATTTAGAGTAGAACTTGATGCTAGAGATGAAAAACTTGGTTATAGGCTTAGGGAGGCTACACTTAAAAAAGTTCCATATGTTTTGATTTTAGGTGATAAAGAGATGGCAGATAAGACTATAAGTTATAGATTGTTTGGTCATAAAGAGACAGAAACTGTATCATTGGATGATTTTGATAAAATGCTTTTAAAACAAATAAAAGAAAGAAGATAGAAAGTGTTAGGGACTATAATTGGTGATTTAGCAGGTTCTATCTATGAATATGATGAATTTAAAAGTAAAGAGATAAATTTAAATAGACGGTTAGAAGTGTTGACTAAGGATAATTTAATTGATGATGATTGTTTTTATAGCGATGATACTATTTTGACAATTGCAATATTAGATGCTATATTAGACGGTAGGTCTTATGAAGAAGTACTAAGAGAATATGGTTTAAAATATTATAAAGATGAGCCTAATACTAAAGCTAGTCATTTTAAATATATGTTTTCACCTACGTTTATTAAATGGTGTAAAGGACAAAGAAAAGGTGATAGTGCTGGAAATGGAGCTTTGATGAGAGTTTCACCTATAGGATATTTATTTGATGATTTGAATGATATTTTGAGGGAAACTAAAAAAGCGACTATTCCTTCACATAATTCAAAGTTGGCTATTAAGTCATCTTCAAATTTAAATACAATTATTTATATGATGAGAAAAGGCTATGCAGATAATGATTTAAGAGAAAAATTTTATCCAATTAGTAGGTCTATTGAAAAAGTAAGATTAACTAATAGCTTTGATAGTACATGTTTAGTATTGGATAATTGTTTGATGGCATTATTTGAAAGTAGTTCATTTGAAGAAGCTGTGCGTATAGCAGTTTCTTTGGGTGGAGATACTGATACAGTAGGTGCTATTACGGGTTCTTTGGCTGAGGCTTATTATGGCATTCCTTTAGATTTAAAAAGTCAGGCTTTAGAAAAGTTACCAGAAGTTTTTGTAAGAAAACTAGAAAGGGGTTATCAAAAGATAAAAAAATTATGATATAATTATTAGTAGTTTGGAGGTATTTTAATGAGAGAATTTACAGAACAAGAAAAGGTAAGGCGAGCTAAAGTAGAAGAACTTAGAGCTAAAGGAATTAAACCATTTGGTTCTAGGTTTGATGTAACTTCTAATTCTAAATTAATTAAAGAAAAACATGCGAATCAGAGTAAGGAAGAGCTTGAAGAAAATAAAGATTATGTCGTTATTGCTGGTAGAATTATGACTAAAAGAAGAAAAGGAAAAGCAGGCTTTTTCCACATTCAAGATAAATATGGTCAAATTCAAATATATATTAGTATTAATGAAGTAGGGGAAGAAGCATACGATTTATTCAAATCTTCTGATATTGGAGATATAGTGGGAATTGAAGGTTATGTATTTAGAACTAATACTGGTGAACTTAGTGTTCATGCAAAAAAATATACGCATTTGGTTAAGGCTTTAAGACCACTTCCAGAAAAATATCACGGACTTACCGATGTAGAAGAGAGATATAGAAGAAGATATGTCGATTTAATTATGAATGAAGATGCTAGAAGAATTGCTTTTACTCGTCCAAAAATTATTAGAACAATCCAAAAATATTTAGATAATTTGGGTTATGTCGAAGTTGAAACACCTATTTTAAATCCTATTTTAGGTGGGGCTGCTGCTAAACCTTTTGTTACGCATCATAACGCTTTAGATATGGAATTTTATTTAAGAATTGCGACAGAACTTCCACTTAAGAGATTACTTGTTGGTGGAATGGATGCGGTTTATGAGATTGGTCGTATTTTCCGTAATGAGGGAGTTGACAGGAAACACAATCCGGAATTTACCACTATAGAACTTTATAAAGCATATTCAGATATGTATGGAATGATGGATATTGCTGAAGGGTTATTTAGTACGGTGTGTAAGGAAGTAAATGGAACGTATGATATTGAGTATTTAGGTCATAAAATTTCACTAAAACCAAAATATAAACGTATTCACATGGTGGATGCTATTAAGGAAGCATGTGGTGTTGATTTTTGGAAAGAAATGACTTTAGATGAAGCTAAGGAACTTGCCAAAAAATATGATGTAGAAATTGAACCGCATTTTGAATTTGGACATATTGTAAATGCGTTTTTTGAGAAGTTTGTCGAAGAGACTTTAATTGAACCAACGTTTGTTTATGGGCATCCAATTGAGATAAGTCCACTTGCTTCTAAGAGTAGTGATCCTAGATATACCGAAAGATTTGAACTTTTTATATGTGGTATGGAATTTGCAAATGCTTTTACGGAATTAAATGATCCGATTGATCAATATGAAAGATTTGAAAATCAATTGAAAGAAAGAGAACTTGGCAATGAGGAGGCTAATGAAATGGATATTGATTTTGTTGAAGCACTTGAATATGGTATGCCGCCAGCAGGAGGAATGGGTATAGGTATTGATAGAATGGTTATGCTTATGACTGGTGCGGATACAATTAGAGAGGTGTTACTTTTCCCTCATATGAAAAACAAAAAGGATTTAAAAAAGACTGCTTAAGGCAGTTTTTTTGTATAGAAATTTGTAAAGTAATATTTTTTTCTTGAAAATAATTGCTTTTTTAGAAAATATATGATATATTTAAATTGCTTAATAGGATGAGCTATATAAGCATTAATAGTTTTTAATTTATATTGATTAAAAATTATTGATTTGTAAATTTATTAGAATTTACAATGCTTTAGCAAAGAATTATGATGTAAATGTAATTACTTTGTTTAAATGCCATCGTTTATCAAGCTATTAAGTAATGTACGTACATGTGGAATCTTGATAATGCTATTAATGTATCTGTCAATATGTTAGTAGTAGTGAACCACAAAGAAATAAGCTATTTGGCAGAATAGCTTGTTTTTTTTTGTATATTTTTATGGTATTATTATAATTTTATCAAAGGGTAACCAAATGATATTGATATATATTAACATATATGTTAATATATAATTATCAACAACTGAGAGGATTTGATATATGAAAATAGTGAGAGATGGTGTTAAAAATGAAGAAAAGAAATTAAAAAAGTATTTTAATGAAAAAAATAATTATGAAAAAATTCTGATTCATATAAGGATGGTTAATAATTATCGGGAACTTTGTATGCATCCTTTTTCTATTATGTATGGTTTTGAAAAGTTAAAATATTTTGATGATGAATATTATAGTTTTAATTTAGGAAAAAAAGGTGGAGTTATTAGGCTGATTTTTAAAATTGATAAAGTTAATAATGCAGTTATATTAAAATTTATAAGTATGAGTCATTATGATGATTTCAAAAGAAAAAATGGATAATGAGGTGAAGAATATGGCAAAAGTTAAATTTAAAGATTTATTAAAGGATTATTTGGAATATTCACATATTTCTAATAAAGAGTTTGCTTTAAGGCTAGGAATTACACCTAAGCATTTAATCGATATTTTATCTGGTAAACAAGGTTTGTCAGCGGAGATTATAGAAAAAATCAGTATGATTACAAATATTTCCATGGAATATATTTATAAAATGGAAGCGGATAGTTTTTTAGAGGATGATATTGAAAATTATTTAAAAGTTCATAAATTAACACCAGCTGAATATTTAAAAAAATGGGATTATAAATTTTTAATTAAGAGTAATTATATTGATTTTAGTGATACAGAAAATAAAATGAATATAATTAAGGATATTGTACTTTATCTAAGAGTGCCTACAATCGAACAGGTTTACGAAATAGATAAAGGGGCTTATTATAAAAGTAAAAATGATAAACCTGAGTTACTTTTGTTATGGCTTGAAAAATGTTATAGGAAGATGATTGGTGAAAAGGTTTTAAAATATAAAAAAGAAAATGTTAATATTTTAGTTGATTATATTTTGAATAGTGCGAAAAATAATAAATTTGAGGAAGAAAATTTAATTAAAGTATTTAATCAAAATGGAGTTTATTTAGTTATAGAAGATGATATTCCTGGTTCTAAAATAAGAGGGGCTTTTAAAGTTCATAAAGATGTGCCAGCTATTTATATAACTAGAAAATATAAAAGAATTGCGGATGTTTATTTTGCTTTATTACATGAGCTTGCTCATTTAAAGAGTGATTTTAATAGTGCGAAGGCTAAAAATTTTGTGTCTTTTGAAGATGATGTAGAAAATAAAGCAGATATAGTGGCTTATAATTGGATGGTTGATGATGAATATTATAATGGTGTTTGTAAAAAAGTAGATTATTATATAGAAAATGAAGATAAATTTCCTCGGAGTTTTGTTGTATATAGATTGGCTAAAGATGGTGTTATATCTTATAAAAGTAAAATATATCAAAAATATAATTTCCTTTTAGGAAAAAATAGTATATAATTGATATAGGAAAGTAGGTAAAGGTATGAAAAAAAATGGATTTACTTTAGTTGAACTTTTAGCAGTTATTGCTATTTTGGCTATTATTGCACTTATTACTACGCCGATTATTATTGGAGTGATAGATAATTCTAGGATGAATACTTTTACGAGTAGTGTGAAAGAAATGCAGAATGTAGCTGTTATGGATTACAATGAGTATGCTCGTGGTGGTGAGGTTACTTATAGTTATAGTAATAATAATTTAGTATGCAAAGGCTGTGATGCTGGCAAGGATTTAAGTCTTGATTTTACTGGCGAAATTGCTGATGGTAGTGGAACTATTAAGGTTAATGATGGTGAAGTTACGAGTGTGAGTATTGAAAATGGTCAATTTAAGGCTAGTTTAAATGATGGTAAAATAGTAACAACTAAAAAATAGTAATAAAAAAGTTATCCCTTAATATAATTAAATAGAAAATGTACTAGGAGGGATAATAATGATTAATAAAAGAAGTTTATGGTTTTTAACTTTATTTAGTTTGATTTTAGTACTGAGTGTTTATTATATTACGATGCCGAGTGAACTTTTAATGGCTACTAGTGGCGATGAAGAGGAGACTCAAAAAGTTTCGGCAACGACGGAAAATGAAGAAAGTGCAGAGTTAGTAGCTTTAAGAGTAGAGTCTGAGGAAAAGATGCTTGATGAGATTACAGAGTTAAAGAAGGTACTAACGGATGCTAATTCAACTACAGAAGAAAAGAATGCAGCGTTTGATAAAATGCAAAAGTTAAATAAAAATCGAGGTACTGAAGAGTCAATTGAGAATAAAATAAAAAATGAATTTAATTTGAAATCATTTGTCAGTATAGATGAAACTAGTGTTTCAGTGGTGATAGATAGTAAGAAACACGATAAGGAACTGGCTAATAAAATTATGAGGTCTGTACAAGAAGAATTTGAATCGCAAATAGCAATATCGGTTAAATTTCAAAAATAACTTTCATATAGAAAGTTTTTTTAGGCAGTTTTTTTCACTTATATAGGTTTGGTGCATACAATAATATGAATAAATATAAACCATCCCGCCTTAGGAAAGTGAGGAAAATATGAAAAAGGGAATTTTAACGAAAAGAGAGCGTGAGATCTTTGAGTTGTTGATTCAAAATTATGGTACGAATGAGATTGCTGAAAAACTAAAAATAAGCGATAAAACAGTAAGAAATCATATTTCTAATGCGATGCAAAAATTAGGTGTCAAAGGTCGTGCGGGAGCTGTAATTGAGTTACTTAGGCTCGGTGAAATTTCATTATAGGTCATATTCATGACCTATTTTTCATATCTTTAAAATGGGTGATGGTATGCTTAAGAAATTATCGATAAGGAGGATTATTTTGTCTTCTTTGGCTCTTTTTGCGATGTTTTTAATTTATATTATTCCAGCAAATAATAATAGTTTAAATATTAAGGAAGAGCTAGAATATGTTAATACAGATATTGAAAGTAGCCCAATATTTTTGATGGATAAAAATAGTTATGTGGCATTAACTAGTGTGGCAGTGAATGACGCTAGTATTGAAAATAAAGCTAGACAATTGATAAAGGTTTTAACTATTGGTGGTATGGACAGTAAGATACCTAGTGGTTTTAGTGCTATTATTCCGCCTAATACGGAAGTTTTAAGTTTAAGTTATGAAGATGGTTTAATTAAGGTGGATTTTTCTAAAGATTTACTCGATGTAGCGGAGGATTTGGAAGAAAAAATGGTTGAGGCAATAGTTTATACACTTACTTCAATTGATAAGGTGGATAGGGTTATTATTTATGTAGAAGGTGATATATTAACTAAACTTCCGAAAACAAAGATTAATTTGCCTTCGACTTTAGATAAAACTTTTGGAATAAATAAGGAGTTTGATTTAACTAGTACGAAGGATATTACAGATGTAACTATTTATTATATCAATCAGATAAGCGATAATTATTATTATGTACCGGTAACTAAGTATGTGAATGATTCGAGGGATAAGGCAAGCATTATTATCGATGAGCTTTCGGCAAATTTTGATTTTAATAAAAATTTAATGAGTTTTTTGAATGAGGGTACGCAACTGGTATCTAGTACAGTGAAAGATGGACAAATGCAACTTAATTTCAATGAAGATATTTTAAATAGTAGTGTGAGTGAAGAAATTTCTAAAGAAACTTTAGATACAATTTCTTTATCGATGGGGGCAAATTACGAAATTAAAGAAGTGGTTTTTAATGTTGGAGATAGGGAACTTTATAAAGTGGAAGTCAGATAAAGTGTCAAAGTGGCACATTATGACTTCTTTTTTATTATGGGTTATGTTAAAATGATTATAGGTGATAGTAATTGAAAGCATATACGAAAACTTGGACGGATGTGGTCAAAAGTTTGAAATCTAGTGAAGATGGTTTAACACAAGCTGCGGCAATGGAAAGATTAAAATTAAACGGGAAAAATGAGATTAATAAACAGAAAAAAGTATCTATTGGGAAGATGATTTTGGAACAAGTTACTGATAAAATGATTATTATTTTGTTTATAGCATCTATTTTATCATTTGTGTTAGGTGAAGAGGCGGAAGGAATAGTTATATTAATTATTATTGTTATTAATGTTGTGATTAGTATTGTTCAAGAAAAGAAGGCTTCGGATGCGGTAGAAGCATTGAGAAATATGAATGCGCCTAAAGCTATTGTTATCAGAGATGGTAAAAAAAAGACAATAAATGCTAGTGAAGTTGTTAAAGGAGATATTGTTTATTTAGAAGCTGGAGGAATTGTACCGGCTGATATTAGATTAATAGAGGAAAATGGTCTTTTGATTGATGAGTCGGCGTTGACTGGTGAAAGTGAACCGATTGCTAAGGATTCAACTTTAGTATTAAAAGATGATGCTGTTTTAGGTGATAGGTTAAATATGGTGTTTTCTGGGACAATAATTAACTATGGCACAGGTATTGGTGTAGTTACTGGTACTGGTATGCAGACGGAAATGGGTAGGATTGCAAAGATGCTTTCTGATACCGATGAACTGCAAACACCACTTAAAAGAAAATTAGAAGTGGTTGGTAAATATTTAAGCATTGTAGGTATTATTGTTAGTGTTTTAATTTTTATAATTGGTTTTATTTATGGTAAAGACGTTATATCATTACTTATGGTTGCGATTTCATTAGCTATTTCAGTGATTCCGGAAGGATTGCCAGCAACGGCAACAATTGTGATGGCACTTGGGGTGCAAAGAATGGCTCAAAAGAATGCTTTAGTTAAAAAACTTCCAGCGGTAGAAACTTTAGGAAGTGCTAGTGTGATATGTAGTGATAAGACAGGGACACTGACACAAAATAAGATGACGGTAGTGGAAACTTTATGTTATGACGAATTGTTTTTAAATAAAAAGGGTAAAGTAGCAATTGAGTTTTTACTTGGATGTCTTTTTTGTAATAATGCTTCTTTGAATAATGGTGGTAGTGGTGATCCGACGGAAATAGCTTTGTTAGAATATGTTAAAAAAGAAAATAAGACTATTTTTAATAAGAAATGTAAACGTTTATTTGAACAACCTTTTGATTCAGTACGTAAAAGGATGTCAGTTGTTTATAGTGTGGATGGTAAATATCAATGTTTTACTAAGGGTGCAATTGATGAACTGTTAGAATTATGTAATTATATTTTGAAGGATAATCAGAAAGTTAAATTAACTTCCGAGATGAAAATGCAGATTTTAAAGAAGAATGAAGAGTTATCTTTACAGGCTTATAGAGTTTTAGGTTTTGCTTTTAAAGAGATAGAAAATATTCCTAGCGAAGGAGAGAATATAGAAAATGAATTAATTTTTATTGGTTTATCTTGTATGGTAGATCCACCTAGAGAAGATGTTAGTATGGCTATTCAAACTTTAAAGAATGCAGGGGTTAAAGTTATAATGATTACTGGAGATCATAAATTAACAGCAATGGCAATTGCTAAACAGATTGGAATATATGATAAAGGTAATATTGTAATGACTGGAGAAGAACTTGATAAACTTAGTGATAAAAGGTTAGCGCTTAAAATGCCTAAGATTTCTGTGTTTGCAAGAGTGGCTCCAGAAGATAAAATGCGAATTATTAAGGCACTTAAAGCAAATGGGGAAGTTTGCGCAATGACTGGCGATGGTGTAAATGATGCTCCGGCTTTGAAAGCGGCGGATATTGGTGTTGCTATGGGAAAGGTTGGCACTGATGTAGCTAAAGATGCGGCTGATATGTTACTCTTAGATGATAATTTTACTACTATTGTGGTGGCAGTAAAAGAAGGAAGACGAGTATATAGTAATATTCAAAAAGTAATACAATTTTTACTTTCAGGAAATATTGCTGAGGTGTTAGTAGTATTTTGTTCAATTCTTTTTAATTTATCAGTACCAATATTGGCAGTACATATTTTGTTTATTAATTTGGTTACTGATACTTTACCGGCTTTAGCTTTGGGGGTTGATCCAGAAAATCCAGATGATATGAGGAAAAAGCCAGTAAAAGAAGGAAGTTTATTTGAACATGGTTTAGTGGCTAGGGTAATTTTTTATGGAACTTTGATTGCTTTTATTTCATTAGCTGCATTTTTAATAGGTAGTAAAGTTAGTTATGATAAAGGAATGACAATGGCATTTTTAGTTTTATGTTTATCTCAAATTATACATGCGCTTAATCAACATTCGGCTACTTTATCGGTATTTTCAAAGAAGCATCCTAAGAATAAATATTTATATTTAGCTATGTTTGCTTCATTTATTATTTTAATGGGTGTGGTGTTAATACCTCCGATTGCTAATTTCTTCTCATTGGTAAGTTTGAATTTTAATGAATGGGTAATCGTGATTTTACTTTCGATTTCACCATTAGTTTTTTTAGAAATTGTGAAACTAGTTAGAAATATTTGATAAGTTAAGTTAAAAAGGGTATAATGGACAAAAGAATAGGAGGAGTTTTGATGGAGGATATAAATAGAAAGTTGGAGCTTATCGATAAATATTTTAGAGCGGCTAATTATTTATCAGCTGGACAGCTTTATTTGTTGGATAATCCATTAATGAAATGGAAATTACAAAAAAGTGATTTAAAAAGAAAAATAGTTGGTCATTGGGGTACAGTACCTTCACAGAATTTTATTTATGCGCATTTGAATAGATTAATTAAGGATAATAATTTAAATATGATTTATATTTCTGGCCCAGGTCATGGAGGAAATAGTCCGCTTGCTAATGTTTATTTGGAAGGAACTTATAGTGAGGTTTATCCAGAGATAACTAAAGATGAGATGGGAATGAAAAAGTTTTTTAGACAGTTTTCGTTTCCTGGTGGTGTACCTAGTCATGCAGCACCAGAAACTCCTGGTTCAATAAATGAAGGTGGAGAGCTCGGTTATTCTTTAGCACATGCTTTTGGAGCAGTTTTAGATAATCCAGATTTAATTGTGGCATGTGTGATTGGCGATGGTGAAGCAGAAACTGGTCCTTTGGCAACTTCTTGGCACGGAAATAAGTTTATTAATCCAAAAACGGATGGAGTTGTTTTACCAATTCTTAATTTAAATGGATATAAAATAAGTAATCCGACGATACTCGGTAGAATGAGTGAAAAAGAATTAGGTAGTTATTTTTATGGACTTGGATGGCATCCTTATTTAGTGGAGGCTAGTGATATAAAACTTTTGCATAAGAAGATGTATTATACTTTAGATCGAGTTTTAGAAGAAATTAAGGCTATTAAAAGCGGTAAGTATAAAGGTAAAGCTATATATCCGATGATTATTTTAAAAACACCTAAGGGATTTACTGGTCCACAGGTGGTAGATGGTAAGCAAATTGCGGGAACTTTTAGAGCACATCAAGTTCCGGTACAAGTAGATACGGATGAGCATATCGAAATATTAGAAAGGTGGCTTCGCAGTTATAAACCGGAGGAGTTATTTGATAAAAATGGACATCTAAATGAGGAAATATATGAAATTATTCCAACTGGTAGATATAGGATGGGAGCTAATCCAAATGCTAATGGGGGGTTACTTAGAAGAATAATAAAATTACCTGATTTGGCTGAATTTGAGGTAAAGTTTCATGAACGTGGAGCTTTGAAAACACAGGATATGCTTGAACTTAGTAAGTATATTAGGGAAGTTTATAAATTAAATGATAATTTTAGACTATTTTCACCTGATGAGGCGATGAGTAACCGTTTGTATGAAATTTTTAAAGCAACTGATAGAGATTGGCAGGAAGATATTAGGGATAATGATGAATATTTAAGTAAAGATGGACGAATTGTCGATAGTTTTTTATCAGAACATTTTTGTGAGGGATTGCTTGAAGGATATTTATTAACTGGTAGACATGGGGTTTTTGTCAGTTATGAGGCATTTATTAGGGTAATTGACTCGATGGCAGGTCAGCATGCGAAGTGGTTAAAGGTGTGTCAAAATTTAAAATTTAGACGGGATATTTCTTCTTTAAATTATGTGCTTACTTCAAATGTTTGGCAGCAAGATCATAATGGATATACTCATCAAGATCCGGGATTTTTAAATCACATGGCAAATAAAAAAGATAGTATTGTTAGAATGTATTTACCGGCTGATGCAAATATGCTTATGACTTGTTTTGATGCTTGTATGAGAAGTAAAAATCAAATTAATATTATGGTAGCATCTAAACACCCAAGTATGCAGTGGCTTACTTTAAAAGAGGCGCAAGCAGAATTTAAGAAGGGATTAGCTATTTGGGCTTGGGCGGCTAATGATGATAATCCGGATATTGTATTAGTGTCAATTGGAGATTGTCCAACTTTAGAGATGTTAGCGGCGACAAAGATTTTGAAAGAAAATTTTCCTGATTTGAAGATAAGATTTATAAATGTAGTTGATTTAATGTGTTTAAAGACTTCGTTAGATTATCCAAAATCACTTAGTGATGAAGAGTTTGATGAATTGTTTACTGTCGATAAGCCAGTATTGATTGCTTTCCATGGTTATCCTTCTTTAATTTATGAATTTACCTATTTTAGACATAATAGAAATTTGATTGTTCATGGATATGAGGAAGAGGGAACAATTACGACGCCTTTTGATATGCGTGTTTTAAATGAAATTGATCGTTATCATTTGGTAATTGAAGCAATTAAACATCTAGATTTGGGTTTAGAAGGTGAAAGGGTTTCTGCAGATATGGAAAGACTTTTAAATAAACATCACAAGTATATTAGACAATATGGAGTGGATATGCCTGAGATTACTGAGTGGAAATGGTAATTTTAAAATGTGCCTTTTAAAGGTACATTTTATTTTGTTATTTTAATGATTTTTAGGTATAATATATTTGGTGATTAGTATGGAAACTGTCAATAGATATAGATTAGTGTATCATTATTTTAAAGGTGGAGAAAAGTTATTTAGTGTTGATTATCAGGATGGAAGGCATCGTGATAGATTTATGCTTACGGAGATAGATGCTTTAACTTCTAGATGTGCTGATGAAAAGCAATTAGCGCAAGTATTAAAGGTTGTTTCGGACGATTATAATAATGGTTATTTTGTAATTGAATATAATAGTCAGGGTAGTTTAAAGACAATGGAGTTAGTGTTTAACGATATGCCTTTACTTGGTCAGATTGCTTTTAATAATTGTGGTAAATCACGAATTTCTAAAGAAGATGCTTCAAAGTATGCAAGAGTTTTTTTGAAAGAAATTAATGAGGATGCGGATTTTTTAAAATTTGTTTTATCACGCAGGTATATTAATAGTTATTTTCACTCGGCTTTAAATTATTATTTGAGATTGAAAAATTCTGATGAAAAAGAAGCTCAAAATACGCTTTGGGAGGCTAAAGCTAATTTACTTAAGGAGTTTAGTCGTTATAAAACAATTAGAGGAATTGAGATTGGTAGACGTAATTATAAGTTGTTTAAGCAAAAGAAAGAGGTTCCTTCAGATTCTAGACAATTAACAGTTTTACAACGGGCAAAGATTGAATATGAATTAAATCATCCCAAAAAAGTAGATAAGCCTAAATTGCAAAGGAAAAAAGTAGTAGATGGACAAATGGCTTTATTTGATGCGGATAATTATAGTAATACAAATAAAAGAACGAAAAAATAGTTCTGTTTGTATTTTGTGAGGATTTTTACTTTTTGATGTGTATTTTGGGTAAATGGCTTGGTAGTTATTTTATGATATACTTAAAAAGTAACTGAAAATAAGAGGTGAAATAATGAAAAAAGAATTATTTAAAGGTGTTGGAACAGCAATAGCCACACCATTTACAGAAAACGATGTTAATTATAAAGAATTTGGAAGATTACTTGAAGATCAAATTAAAGGTGGAGTTAGTTCTGTGATTGTGTGCGGTACTACTGGGGAGTCAGCAACAATGAGTGAAAAAGAGAAGAAAAAGTTAGTTAAGTATGCGATAGATAAGACTGATCATAGAATTAAAGTAATTATCGGTACTGGCAGTAATAACACTATGCAGGCAATTAAAATGAGTCAGTATGCTTATGAAGCTGGTGCAGATGGGTTACTTATAGTTACTCCTTATTATAATAAAGCAACTCAAAATGGACTCGTAGCTCATTATAAAGCTATTGCGAGTGCAGTGGATTTACCAATTATTTTGTATAATGTGCCATCAAGAACGGGAGTTAATATAAAACCAGAGACTTGTCAAAAATTATCTGAGATTGATAATATTGTTGGTATTAAAGAGGCTAGTGGTGATATATCACAAGTAGCTAAAATTGCCAGCTTATGTGGTGATGATTTGGCTATTTATTCCGGTAACGATGATCAAGTTATTCCTATTTTATCTTTAGGCGGAAAAGGTGTTATATCAGTACTTTCTAATGTGATGCCTGAATATACTGTAGAGATGTTAGATAGTTTTTGGAAAGGTGATTATAATAAGGCAGCTAAGATGCAGGTAGATGCGGTTGAGATGATTGATGCTTTATTTTGTGAAGTTAATCCAATTCCAGTTAAATATGCTTTAAATAAAGTTGGTTATGATTTTGGAATTCCTAGATTACCACTTACTGAGCTTTCTGATGCTGGTAAAGAAAAAGTAGATAAAGCAATAAAAAGGTATATTAAAAAGTAAATGATTTGGTTCATTTACTTTTTTTCATCAATTTCGTCGAATAATTTACTGATGTCAAGGTTTAAAGCATCAGCTATTCTACCAATGATAACTAGTGTAATATTTGTAAGGCTTAGCTGATTCTATTTGAGAGATTAGGAAATATGCCGTGGCATAATGAGTGTCAATATAGTAGTAGTGAATGTCATAATTGGACTATACCGGCAAGTTTAAATACTTATTTAAATAATGATTATTATAATAGTTTGATGAAAACAGCTCAAGAACAAATCGTTAGCAAAGATTGGTCTGTATTGTATACTCAGTGGTCTATTAATAAATATGTGACATGGAATGGTAAAATAGCTTTAGCTACTACGGACGATATTTTTGATACTTCTCGTTATTATATGACAAAATGTGAAGATATTAATCATTCTAGTGAATGTGCCGATGTGTGGATGAATGATAAAACTAATTGGTGGTTATTAAGTGTTCCTCCAGGAGGGTCAAATAATTCTAATAATAGTAAAGTTTATGTATTTGCTGGTGAGTAACCTTCTTATAGGTCACAAATAGGTTATGATTCTGTTACTACTAGTTATGGTGTAAAGCCTGTACTTTATCTTTCCTCTGATGTTCAAATCACTGGAGGTACAGGAACTAAGTCTAATCCATATACTATTCAATAGCAAAAAATGTGTTTCATTAATTTGAAACATTTTTTTTATAAAATCTAAAATCAAAAAACTAAAAATTTTGGACATTTGAATAAAAAAATTAACTTAGGTAAATTGTACTAAAGCAAAATAGGAATTTTTAGACTATAAAGCTATGATTAAAAAAGATAAAGTTCAGAAGGCTAATTTTTTAAATAATTAAAATTATTAAAATAGCTATCTTTTTGAGTATATTGTTATGAAAAATATGGTTAATGATGTTTAAAATATGCTTATTTTAGTTTAATTTTACAGGTGATTTACAAAAAAACAAAGTTTTTCATAAAAAAATGTGGTATACTTAATAATAGGTGATGGTATGAAAAGTGCTCACAAATTTTTAGATTATTTAAGATTTGAAAGAGGTTTTTCAGATTATACAGTTAAAAGTTATGAAATTGATTTAAGAGAGTTTTATGATTTTGCCGGTGATAATAAGATTGATATTGAACTTGTAAGAGATTACTTAAGAAATTTATATAATAAAAAATACAGTAATAGTTCAATTTCGAGAAAGGTGAGTTCACTTAAGAGTTATTTTAAATATTTAGAAAGTGAAGGAATTATTAAGGATAATTTTATGAGATTAATTAGTAATCCTAAGACTGAAAAAACATTACCTAATTATTTGAATTATGAAGATTTGGATAAATTGCTTAATTATCCTGATAGAAGTAATAAATATGGACTTAGAGATGCTTTAATTTTAGAAATGTTATACTCAAGTGGTGTACGTGTTAGTGAACTTGCTAATATGAAGTTATCTGATATTGACTTTAAGGAGAGAAAGATACTTATTTTTGGTAAGGGTTCTAAGGAAAGATATGTTTATTATGGAAGTAAGTGTGCAGAATTACTTGATTTATATTTAAAAATTGATCATAGAAATAGTCCTTATTTGCTTATTGGTAAAAGAAAAGAAAAGTTAAATGAAAGAGAAATACGAGATATTGTAACGGGTATTGCAAAAAAAGCGGGTATTGCTGTTCATGTGACTCCTCATACTTTAAGACATACTTATGCAACACATATGCTTAATGAAGGAGCTGATTTAAAGAGTGTTGGTGATTTGCTTGGACATGAAAGTTTATCAACGACACAGATATATACACATGTATCTAATGAAAGATTAAGACAAGTTTATTTAAGTGCTCATCCTAGAGCTCATAAGAATTAAAGGAGGCTATGTAAATGGAAAAATATGTTTATTTATTCGATGAAGGTAATAAAGATTTAAGAAGTTTGCTTGGTGGTAAGGGAGCTAATTTAGCAGAGATGACTAATATGGGACTTCCAGTTCCTTATGGACTTACGGTGACAACGGAAGCATGTAGGTTGTATTTTAAAGAAGATGAGTGTTTAAATGAAGATGTTCAAAAACAGATTTTAAAAGGTGTCAAAAAGATAGAAGAAAAAACTGGAAAAACTTTAGGGGATGCCGAAAATCCGCTTTTACTGTCTGTAAGAAGTGGTTCGCCTATTAGTATGCCAGGTATGATGGATACGATTTTAAATTTAGGTTTGAACGATAAAATTGCTTCTGCTTTATCTAAAGATGAAGATAGTAAGCGGTTTATATATGATTCTTATAGAAGACTTATTATGATGTTTGCTGATGTTGTTAAAGGTAAGGGTAAGGATGAGTTTGAAAATTATTTAACGGATTTTAAGAATAAAAAAGGTTATAATAATGATTTAGATCTAACAGCTGATGATATGGCGTTATTAACAGAACATTTTAAGAAAATTTATAAGAAATTGGTTGGTGAGGATTTTCCGGATGAACCATTACTTCAGCTTATGCAGGCAATAACAGCAGTCTTTAGATCTTGGAATAATAAAAGAGCTATTGTTTATAGGCAAATGAATAATATTTCTGACAGCTTGGGAACGGCTGTTAATGTCCAAGAAATGGTATATGGTAATTTGAGTGAGTCATCTTTAACTGGTGTAGCATTTTCACGAAATCCAGCGGATGGTAGTGATAAATTATATGGTGAGTATTTGGTAAAAGCTCAAGGTGAAGATATAGTGGCAGGAGTTAGAACTCCACTTTCTATCGATAGATTAGAGACTGAAAGGCCAAATATATATAAGGAATTAAATGGTTATAGCAAATTACTTGAAAAGCATTATAAGGATATGCAGGATATGGAATTTACTGTTGAGAATGGTAAACTTTATATGTTACAAACAAGAAACGGAAAAAGAACGCCGCTCGCAGCTTTAAATATTGCGGTAGATATGGTAAATGAGGGATTAATTACGGAAAAGGAAGCTATTATGCGTATTGATCCTAACGAAATTAGTTTAATGCTTCATCAGAGTTTTGATGATAAGGCTTTGGCTAGAAAAAGACCAATTACTAGAGGCCTTCCAGCTTCACCAGGAGCAGTATCTGGACAGATTTGTTTTAATACAGATGAAGTTAAGGAAAAATATAATAAGAAAATTCCAAATATTTTAGTTAGAGAAGAGACTTCGCCTGAGGATATTGAGGCAATGAAGTATGCTAATGGTATTTTGACGGTGCGTGGTGGTATGACGTCACATGCTGCGGTGGTGGCTCGTGGTATTGGTAAATGCTGTATAAGTGGCTGTGATAATGTTTCTGTCGATGAGGATAATAGAATTATAATGATTAATGGTATGAAATATATTGGTGATAGTTATTTATCTTTAGATGGTACCACAGGTAATGTGTATGAAGGTGTTATTGAAACTGTCGACAGTGGTTTAACTGATAATTTTGTGACTATGTTAAATTGGGCAAAGAAGTATAAAAAAATAGGGGTTAGAGCAAATGCCGATATAGCTAAGGATGCTAAGGTAGCTTTAGATTTTGGAGCTGAAGGTATTGGTTTATGTAGAACTGAGCATATGTTTTTTGAAAAGGATAAAATATTTGCTATTAGAAAGATGATAGTAGCACCTAATGAAAAAGATAGAATGGAAGCGTTGGGCGTACTTTTAAAAATGCAGGCTAGAGATTTTGAAGAGTTATTTAAAGTTGCTAATGGTGAAATACTTACTATTAGGTATTTGGATCCACCATTACATGAATTTTTACCGAAGACTGATGATGAAGTTCGGGAATTAGCTAAAAGTTTAAAAATTGATGTAGATGATCTTTATAAAAAAATTGATTCTTTAAAAGAGTTTAATCCGATGATGGGACTTCGTGGATGCCGGCTTTCTATTGTATATCCGGAAATTGCGGTCATGCAAACAACGGCAATATTTAAAGCAGCTATGAAAGTGATGAGACATGGTATTAAAGTGAAGCCAGAGATTATGATTCCTTTAGTCGGTGATGTTAATGAGCTTAAATATTTAAAAAATATTATTTTAGATGTTGCTAGCAAAGTGGATAAAAATCATGAAATTGATTATAAGATTGGAACAATGATAGAAGTTCCACGTAGTACGACACAGGCAGATAAGATTGCCCGGGAAGCTGATTTTTTCAGTTTTGGTACTAATGATTTGACACAAATGACTTTTGGCTTTTCGAGGGATGATGCTGGAGCATTTATAAATAGTTATTATGATAAGGGAATATTAAAGTTTGATCCATTTAAAACTATTGATAAAGATGGTGTCGGTAAGCTGATGATGGTTGCTATTAAATTAGCTAAAAATGCTAATGAAAAGATTGAACTAGGAGTATGCGGGGAACATGGTGGAGATGCAGATAGTGTGAAGTTTTTTAGCAAGATTGGCATCGATTATGTTTCATGTTCACCTTATAGAGTGCCAGTAGCTATTATGGCAGCGGCACAAGCAGAGATTAGCAAAAATGACAATTAATGAGGTAGTTTTTGTAGATAGTTTACCTAAGCTAGATTTACATGGTTTTGATAGAGATAGTGCAAGAGTAGCTATTAATGATTTTGTTAGAGATAATAAAAAAATGGGTAATGAGGTAGTAGTAATTGTACATGGAATTGGCGCTGGAATTATGCGGGAGACTTGTTTAGTGACTTTAAAACATAACAAGGATGTTATAGAATTTAAAAGTGTTTATGATAATAGGGGATGTATGCTTGTCCAAATTAAGATATAAGGTTTTCTTGTATCTTTTTTTGTTATAATTTAATGCTTTTGACAGTTTGACTTTTATGGGTATTTGTGCTATTATATTTTCCATATCTGAAAGGGGGAAGTGGGTATGTACGATGAGGAAGATAATAAACGTGAGACATTAAAAGGCGTTTTTATAAAAATTGTTTTAGTGGTACTTTTAATATTTGTGCTTATGATGTTATTTCCAACTAAAGGTTTTGTAACAAATTATGTCGATGAAAAAGTAGCCGAAAACAGTAATAATGGTGTTGATAATTTCAATAATAATTTACTTGCAATGGCAACAGCTGGAAGTGGTTATTTTACTTCATCTAGGTTACCTAAAGAAACTGGTGAGAAAGTAAGAATGACTTTAGGTGATATGTATGATGATAAGTTATTAGTTAAGTTTTCTGATAGTAATAATAGGACATGTAATACAAAAGAATCATATTTAGAAGTTACTAGGGAAGAGTCAGAATATACAATGAAAGTTAATTTATCTTGTTCTGACAAAGAAGATTATATAATGCTTCATATGGGACTTGATGGCACATCATTTCCCAGTACCAGCACCGCAAGGTGCGAGTTCGTAAAAAATCTTGACGAGACTTGGGCATATGGAAATTGGTCAAGTTGGAGTACTAAGAGAGTTAGTTCTAATAGTACTAGGCAAGTACAGACGAAAGTAAGCAAAGTTCAATCTGGAACAAAAAAGGTTCCGCGTACAACAACTTATGAAGGTGGGGCAACGAAAGTACTTTATAATGGTTATGTAAAGTATGTTTGTCCTTCTGATTATGATAATGCAGGTGTGTATGACAGTGCGGTAAGTTGTAAGAGAAGTGTTACTACTTATGTAACAGAGCCAGTTTATAAGAATGTTACTTATTATAGATATAGAACGAAAACTTTAAGTAGCAAAGTTGATACTAAGTGGTCAAGTTGTGATGATACAGCATTAATTGATCAAGGTTATGTTAAAACTGGAAAAGAGGACTAGGTGATTGCCTAGTTTTCTTTGACTATATATGTCAAAGGAGATGTCAAATTTTAGCTAATATAGTGTAGTTATTTGATTTGCACTTTAATATGTGCTATTATAATACTAGTATAGTACGCCACTAGGAAGGAATGACAGCCATGGAAAAATATATTTTTGGTTATCAAAATGAGAATGAATTTAAGAAGTTAGAAAGTGCTTTGAAAAAGTATAATATGCTAGCTTTTAAAAAATTATATTTTGAGTATTACCCTAAGATTAAAGCTGGGGAATTTTTAGGTACAGTAGTGGCAGAAGATGGAAATGTAAGACAGTATGAAGTAAAACTTCCTACCGATGCTTTATTTGCTAAAGTACATGGAGAGGTAAAATTGCATTATGAGGTTAATGATGAAACAAAGAGTGTGACTTTAGTTACTTTATCTCCAGAAGAAATTTTAAGTGAGGGGCATCAATCAGAACTTGTTACTTATAAAGGAGTTATGCTTTCTAAAGACCATTCAGATAAAGATAAATTTAAAATAAATTTATTAAATATGATAAATAAGGTATAAATTTTAACTTACTTCTTGCATATTATTTAGTAATGTGGTATTATATAGGAGTCAGTTAAGTTGGACCCTTAGCTCAGTTGGTTAGAGCATCCGGCTCATAACCGGGCGGTCGATGGTTCGAGTCCATCAGGGTCCACCATTTAAGATGCGGGCGTGGCGAAATTGGTAGACGCACTAGACTTAGGATCTAGCGCCTTACGGCATGGGGGTTCAAGTCCCTTCGCCCGCACCAAATGAAATTTGGTTCGTGGTTGACGGACTTTATATAGAGAACTTTTATAAGTTCTTTTTTTGATATACTAGGAAATTTGTTTGGCAGAAAAAATAGAAGTTGATATTATTATAAATAATGATGCTTTAGAAAAATAGTATTTATAAAAAGCTTGTTTTTTTTGACAAGCTTTTAAGTTTCTCTTTTTTTAATGATGAAATTTTTAATAAATTTATCTTGGTTTCGATTTTTAAGATATATATATCCAAAGATGTTGAATATTATGGCGCCGATAAAGTTTACAATTAAATCTTTTATGGTATCATTTAGACCAATATCTAAATAGTTATCTATTTTGGCGATAGGTTTATTATTTTTATCATATATAATGGTGTAATCGATATTATCAATAGTGATAACTTTGTTGCTTTGAGCCGGGTCTAGAGTTACGGTATTTATTTTACTAACATATTCGTCTTTCTGCATGTCATAGCCTAATATTTTATCCATTCCGTATTCGAAGAATTCCCAAATTATGCCGATGGTCATAGAAAAACAAAAAGAAAATAGACATAAAAATATTGGAGATAGGTGTATACTTTTTAAATATTTATTTAAGATGTCGAATAGGGAAAAACCAATAGCGGAAATTTTAGGAACCATTTAAGGTGTGTAAGATTGTATCCCAAAAGGGGATGATACCGTAGAAATTATTGATTTCCCCTAGTATTTCAGCGAAAAAGACAAAAAGCATAATAATAATTTCTATGGCGTTGGGCAGATCTACTTTTAGACGACGCTCGATTATAAATGGTAAAAATAGTAATATTAATGAGAGAATACATAGAGCCGCATTTTCGTATTCTTTTCTAATTAACTGTAGAATTAAGCATAATATAATTAATCCTCTAAGTAATAGATATACTGCAAATTTAGATTTGTTTTTTTTGATTTCTTCTTTTATTTCTTTGATATGATTATGTTTTTTCATTGTTTACCTCGCTTATTTTTCTTATTACAATTATACCATATTTATTGATGCTTTTGTCCTTTAAAGCGTTGTTTCGTTTGATATAACTAGTTTTTTTTGCTATAATAGCTATAATATATATTGGAGGAGATAATCTGAAAAAAAGTTCAAGGTTTTCATTCCTATGTGTGCCTTGAACGTAGAGAAAGGAATGAAATTTAATATGGAAACAAAAAAGGCAAGTGTCAATGATTTAATTGCACTTTGTTATATAATTGATAGTTTTGCTGAATTTAGTAGTGATTTTCATGAACTTATGAAGATGAATTGTGAGATTGATGTGGTTATAAAGTTATGTAATGTAGGTGTTACTATACAAGATAATAAGAAGTTTTTTGATTCTAAAAATATGAAAATAATTAAGGATTTTTATCAAAAACATAAAGATGAAATAAATATTATTAATAAACATTCTAGTTTATGGAGTTTTTTACATTATAATTATGATGGTAAGGGAAATCTTACTACCGGTGAATGGACGAATTTTGTGTTTTTCTATCAATACTTTTTAAATCATAAAAATCAATTAGGTCAAACACTTTTAACTTTAGAAAAAATAAAAAGCTTGGGAATTATTGATTTAGAATTTAATGAACTGGAAAATTTTACAGAGCAGGTGTTTCAGGCTTACACTGAATTTTCTTTGAATGGTAATTTTGAATATTTAGAAAATATGAAAGTGGTATCTAATTATGATAAAGAAAAAGTGAGATATAAGAGTTTAGGGTCTAATTATAAGATTGATGTTAAGAAAGTGATGCGTTTTGATTATTTAAATAGTAAACATAAAATTGTAGTTAATAATTTACTTTTTGATTCTTCAAGACTTCCAGAAAACTTATCTGAAGAAGTTATTTTTGCAGATATTAGAAAATTTTTAGATGAACATGGAGAAGAGTGGGCAAGAGTACGTGGGGTTATTGAAAATTCTGTTTGTTTAAGTATAGCAACTGATGATTTAAACGGAACGTTTTATGATGTGAATAATGTTGTTCAACGCTTAGAAAATATTGAAAAAAAGGAGGAAGTACTTGCAATATTATATGAAATAAAAGAAAGATTAGAAAAACTTAAAGAAATCAATGAAGAAATTAGTGATAGTATTTGTGATGATTTAATTACTAAAGATGAGATAAAAAGAGTTAAATTGAAACATATACAAAGAAGAGTTTTTCAGCGTCGGCGTTGGAATTAATAATAAAAACCTATAAAGTTACAGTTTACTTTATAGGTTTATTTTCTTTTTTGAAAACTTTTAATATAAGTATCCATATCATCATGGGCATAATATGGAAAACTACTTAAGACAATACATTTAGCTGTCGGAATATTAGATTCTACTAGTATACCTAAGATATTATTAGCAGCATTTTCATCGATGACAAATTTTTCTCCTGAATTAGTTAGATAACTATATATAGTAGGGAATCTATGAGCAGCTGTTGGGGTAAATTCTCTTTCTGTGTTATATTTACTTAACCAGTTACCATTTTCTCTAACTTGAGCAGTAGTTTTTAGGATGTTTTCTAAGCTTCCATTATAGAAAGTGTTTGAAAATTTTTTAATAGTAACTATTTGTTGATTATTTATAAATTCACCAATAATATGGGCTAGTTTTTCATTTTGAATTGTATAGTTTTGAGCTAAATAATCATATAATTCTGTGAGGTCTTCAGGATTTCCTGTCCAATATTTATAGGCAAAATCTATTTGCTGTTTACGGTTAAGTTTTTTGCTTCTTGGGATAGCTGATTGATTAATTAAGTCACAAACTTGTTTTATTCTTGTAATTTTATTTTCTTCCATTTTATTTCACTCCTTTTATGTTTTTTAATGCTTTAACATATTTATCAAATGTCCCTTTGGCTACATGACTATAGGCGCTTTCTACGATACGCCTAGCTGGGAAGATGCCTTGTTCAATGATTGCTAGTTTAACTTTTGTTGCGTTTTCTTTATCAAAAGAAATTATATTTCCATCTTTATCTTGGTAAGAAGTTATTGATGGATATTTGGCTGAAAAAATTGCATTTTCATCAAATGGTTCGAGCCAATTTTGATGGTCGTATTCACGAACTATTTCTTTAGTACCTAATCCCATTCCTCTTTCCATAAGGATAGATATTTTTGGTGTTGATTGGATATATTCATAACGTGAGTCTGGATAAGGCTTAAGCATATTATTATGAATAATAAATTTAGATATTATTTTTCTTGACTCTGGATTAGTTTCATTTACTTGTTTTAGAATGTCAATGATGCTGGTGCCATGCATTAATTCGTGATATTGATAGGCAAAAACAATTTTTTCTTGGATACTTAAAGTATATTTTAAATTTGGTACTGTTGTTTGTACTTTGTGTCTTTGTTGTGTTTCATTTATTAAGTCTTGTAATGTTTGAATAGATTGTTCATTTATTTTTAACATAAGCAAATTCCTTTCTTTTCCATAAAAAACACAAGTGATATTATATCATGGTTTGTTAAAATGTCAACTTTACGTTTATTATTAATATTAAAAATAAACGTAAATTTTCGAAAAAATAAAGATATATGTGATATAATTTTATATAAGGTTATGAGGTGAGAGAATGCAATTATATAATACACTTACAAAGAAGGTAGAGGAATTTATTCCTTATAATAAAGATTTAGTTACTATGTATACATGTGGACCAACAGTTTATTATTATGCACATATTGGTAATTTACGAACTTATATTTCTGAGGATATTTTAGAAAAGGGCTTAAAATATTTAGGATATAATGTGAAAAGATGTATGAATATTACGGATGTTGGTCATTTGACTGGCGATGGTGATACTGGTGAAGATAAGTTAATGACAGCTGCTAAGAAAGAACATAAATCGGTTTTAGATATAGCTAAATTTTATACAGATGCTTTTTTTAAGGATTTAGATAGACTTAATATTAAAAGACCAGAGATAGTTAGTCCAGCAACAGAAAATATTTCCTTTTATATTAAAATGATTAGTAAGTTACTCGATGAAGGCTATGCTTATGAGTCAGGTGGTAATATTTATTTTGATACTTCTAAATATCCAAATTATTATGAACTATCTGGAAGAAGTAGAGAAGATTTAATGCTTGCTGTTCGTGATGATGTGGATGTTGATGAAAACAAACGTAATCCATTTGATTTTGGCCTTTGGTTTACGAATTCTAAATTTAAAGATCAAGAACTTAAATGGGATAGTCCGTTTGGCTATGGGTATCCTGGCTGGCATATTGAGTGTTCCGCGATTGCTATTCAAAATTTAGGAGAACATTTGGATATTCATTGTGGTGGAGTGGATAATATATTTCCACATCATACTAATGAAATCGCACAATCCGAATGTTATTTAGGTCATAAGTGGTGTAATTATTGGGTACATATGGAATTTTTGAATGATAAATCGGGTAAGATGAGTAAGTCTAAAGGAGATTCTAAGGATTTAAATAGTTTAATTGAAAAAGGTTATGATCCTATAGTATATAGATATTTTTGTTTACAGTCACATTATCGAAAAGTGCTTGTTTATAGTTTAGAGAGTTTAGATATGGCAACTAATGCTTATAATAAATTAAAAGGAAAAATTAGACAAATTAAGAGTAATGCTGAAGGTGAGATAAATTATAAAGAAGCATTATCTTATCAAGAAAGTTTTAAAAAGGCTTTTTCTAATGATATGAACACTTCTATGATGCTTACTACTTTATATGATGTTATTAAAAGTGATTTAAATAATAATACAAAACTTTATCTAATTAATGATTTTGAGAATGTTTTGTCGCTTTCTTTATTAGAAGATGATAAAATATCAGATGAAATCAGAAGCTATGTATTAAAGAAAATTGATGAAAGAAATCAGGCTAAAAAAGATAAAAATTATGAACTTGCTGATAAAATTAGAAGCGAATTACTAGAAAAGAATATCATTATTAAAGATACGAGAGAGGGTACTGTGTTTGAAATTAAAAAATAACGGAATAATTATAATTAATAAAGAAAAAGGTTATACAAGTAGGGATATTGTTAATATAATAAGTAAAATATTTGAAACGAAAAAAGTAGGACATAATGGTACTTTAGATCCTCTAGCTACTGGAGTTTTAGTGATTTGTTTAAATAGATATACTAAGTTAAATAGTTTACTGATGGCTGATGAGAAGGAGTATGTGGCGGAAGTTACTTTAGGCGTTAAAACGGATACTTTGGATGTTTCTGGTAAAGTTTTAGATAGAAGTAATGATGTTATTAGTAAAGATCAGCTTTTGTTTACTTTAAATAAATTTTGCATGACTTATATGCAGGAGGTTCCAATTTATTCGGCTGTTAAAGTGCATGGAAAGAAACTTTATGAGTATGCACGAATGGGTGAGCAAGTAGAACTACCTAAAAAGAAAGTAACTATCAAGAGTATTGAACTTTTAGATTTTAATCCAGATAAATTTACATTTAAGTGTGTAGTTAGTAAGGGTACTTATATTAGAAGTTTAATTCGGGATATTTTAAATGATTTGGGAGTAATTGGTGTGATGAGTAATTTAACTAGAACTCGTCAAGGAAAATTTGATATTAAAGATGCATATACTATCGGTAATGTGCGTATGGGAAAATATAAATTACTAAAAATTCAAGATGTTTTAGATATACCGGTAATAAAAGTATCTGATGAGGTTAAATTTAAACTAGTAAATGGCAATAAAATAAAGGGTGATTATCCTGATAGAGTGTTATTTGTGGATAAAAATGGAGTGGAACTTGCAATATATGTTAAGGATAATGATGATATGAAAGTGGAGTTAATGCTTTAAGTTTTAGATTAACAAAAATAGCTTGCTGTTAGGCAAGCTCGTTTGTTATAATTAATTTTTATGATGTTTTTTTCTTTCTAGTTTTTTGATTTTAATAGTGTTTCTAATTTCATTTTCTTCTATAGCATTATGATCTGAATACTGACTAATTAATTGATTTTGATAGGTTAAAATAGAAGCATATATTTCTTTTAATTTTTGTAAATTATTTTCGGGAAGACTGTTAGGATTATTTATTAAATATTGAAGGCGTTTTTCTAAATTTTGGATAATATTTAGAGTATCATCAATATTTATTATATAATCGATAAATTGTTGTTTTTTTCTATGTATTTGATCTTGGTGTCTAGCTTCTTCATAATTGATGTTTGGTTTTATGTCAAAATTATTTAATTGGGTATATGATGGTAGAGTAGAGGTATCAAACATTAAATTACTAACTATCATGGTGTAATCAGTTGATAGCCAATTATATCGAAGTTCTTTTTTATATTCTAATATATATTTAGCTTCTTTAACGTTTATGTAACAGTATGGACCATTAATTTTTTTATAAGTAATTTTGCCGTCTGTGGCAACATCGATGTTTAAAGTGTTTGAGTCACATTTTAAAAGATTATCATTTAAGCTGTTTTCAAATATATATTGAAAATTATATATTTTAAGGCTAAGCAATTTATTTATTCTGTCTAAAATGGCTTTTTTATTTTTATAAGTGTTTTTTAAAAGTAGATATGTATCATCAAGACTGTGATAATTGGAAGTATAGGAAAATAGTGGTATAAAGTTTTTATATTTGGTAATAAAATTTCGATAAATTTTTTTATGTAATTTTAGCTTATTTTTGGTAGTATTAAATTCTTCGCAGATTTGCTTAAATTCTAAGTAATCATAATTTTTATTATTTTTTAATAGCTGAAAATCGTTTTTAAATTGGTCATATTGATAGAATATTTCTTCTGGAAGTTCAAGTAAAATTTTAGCAATTTTAGTATTAACATCAATTTTTTCTTTTAGATTATATGATTTCATTATTATCTCTCCAAACGCCTATATTATAGCATGATTTATTTTTATAGTCTATATGGAATTATATCTATTATTTTGTTATCAAAATATTGACTATATTATGGGTAATTAGTTAAAAGAATATAATATATTTTAAATTTTTATTTTTTATTTCTTGCATTTTTAGTGCATTTCATGTATATTATTAGTGGTACTTATTTCTAGGACTTAAAGAACTCCATCTTTATTTCTTAGATTTAAGCGAATTATTTATAAAGGAGGAGAGAATATGGCTTTAAGTAAAGAAGAAAAAGCAAAGTTAGTTAAAAAGTATGCCAGAAAAGATGGTGATACTGGTTCAGCTGAAGTACAAATTGCTATTTTAACTGAAGAAATTAAAGAATTAACTGAGCATTTAAAAACACATATTCACGATTATCATTCACGTCGTGGCTTACTTAAAAAAGTTGGAAGACGTAGAAGTATGCTTCAATATTTAAAGAAAAAAGATGTGACAAGGTATCGTGAAATTATTAAAAGTTTAGGACTTAGAAAATAGTAGACACTCTTTTTAGAGTGTCTTTTCGTAGAAAGGGACATAGAACATGAAAAAAACATTTGAAATGGATTTTTATGGTAGAAAGATAATTATTGAAAATGGCGAGGTAGCTAAACAAGCGGATGGTGCGGTTTTAGTTAGATATGGTGATACAGTTGTTTTATCGACGGTTGTGGTATCTAAAGAAGCGAGATTGCTTTCGGATTTTTTTCCTCTTATGGTTCTTTATCAAGAAAAATTATATTCAGTAGGTAAAATACCTGGTGGATTTATCAAAAGAGAAGGTCGACCTAGTGAGGCGGCAACTTTAGCGGCACGAATGATCGATAGACCAATGCGTCCACTTTTTCCGGATGATTTTAGAAATGAAGTGCAGATTGTCAATACTATTTTGTCAGTAGATCCAGATAATTCACCAGAACTAGCGGCATTACTTGGTTCATCTATTGCGACATCTATTAGTAAAGTGCCTTTTAATGGGCCGGTGGCTGGAGTTAAAGTTGGTAGGGTAAATGGCGAGCTGGTAATTAATCCAACGACAGCACAGGCAGAAGTTTCTGATATTGATTTAACGGTAGCTGGTACTTTAGAGGCTATTAATATGGTTGAATCTTCAGCTAAAGAGGTTAAAGAAGAAGATATGTTAGAGGCTTTGATGTTTGGACATGAAGCTGTTAAGAAATTAGTTGAATTTGAAAATAAAATTGTGGCAGAAATTGGTCAGCCTAAAATGGATTATGAAAAATTGGAAATTGCTGATGATTTGAAAGATGAGGTGACCAATTTAATTCGTGATGATATTGATAAAGCACTTAGAATTAAAGAAAAATTGGAAAAATATAATAAACTTGATGAAATTAAAGATAATTTAATTGCTAAGTATGAATCTTTAAATAAAGAGATGGATACCGAAGAGTTAGAAAAGTTAAAAGCTAAATTGGTTATTATTTATAATGAAGTAGAATACGAGTTATTTAGACAGATTGTGGTGAAAGAAGGTATTCGTGCTGATGGAAGAGCGATGGATGAGATTAGACCACTTTCAGCTTGTGTGGATTTTTTACCGAGAACGCATGGTTCAGCTTTATTTACTAGAGGCGAGACACAAAGTTTGTCTGTAACAACTTTAGGTGCTTTGGGAGAACATCAAATATTAGATGGTTTAGGTTTAGAGGATTCTAAGAGGTTTATGTTTCATTATAATTTTCCACAATTTTCGGTTGGGGAAACTGGAAGATATGGGGCACCAGGCAGAAGAGAAATTGGGCATGGTGCACTTGGTGAAAAGGCTTTGCTTCAAGTTATTCCATCAGAAGAAGAATTTCCTTATACAATAAGAGTAGTATCTGAGATTTTAGAGAGTAATGGTTCATCATCCCAGGCAAGTATATGTGCGGGCTGTATGAGTTTGATGGCAGCTGGTGTACCAATTAAAGCTCCGGTGGCTGGTATTGCAATGGGTTTAATTACTCATGGTGATGATTATACAATTTTAACAGATATTCAAGGTATGGAAGATCATTTAGGTGATATGGATTTTAAAGTTGCTGGAACAAAAGGTGGTGTATGTGCACTGCAGATGGATATTAAGATTAAGGGTATTACTAAAGATATTTTGAAAGAGGCTTTAGAACAAGCTAAGAAAGCTAGACTTCAAGTTTTAAATGTGATGCTTAAGACTATACCAGAGCCTAGAAAAGAAGTTAGTAAGTATGCTCCTAAAGTAATGACATTTATGATTAACCCAGATAAGATTAAGGATGTTATTGGCAAAGGCGGAGATATGATTACCAAAATTATATTGGAGTCTAGTCATGTTAATTCGGTTAATGATGTAAATGCTGTTAAGGTTGATTTGGAAGATGATGGTCAAGTAGTAATTTATCATACTGATAAAGAGGTAATTGATGAGACAGCAAGAAGAATTAAAGATATAGTTCGTGAAGTTGAGATGGATAAAGTATATACTGGTAAAGTTGTTAAAGTTGAAGATTTTGGATGCTTTGTAGAGCTTTGGCCTGGTTGTGAAGGTTTAGTGCATGTTTCACAGCTTGATATTAAAAGAGTAGAAAAACCTAGTGATATGGTTAAAGTAGGGGATGAGATTTTAGTCAAATCTTTAGGCTATGATAAAAAAGGACGTCTTAATTTATCTAGAAAAGAAGTTTTGAAAGAAAAAAGTTTAAAAAAAGATGTCAATAAAGAAGAATAATTGAATAAAACTTCGTTTCGTAAAAGAAATGAAGTTTTTATATTAGTAAAAAATTGAATATGTGAAAATATCTAAAAGTTTACTTATGTGTAAAATCGTGTTAAACGTCTTTGTTTTCTTTTGTTTTTATTCTAAAAATGATATAATTGTTATGTAATAATGGGAGGATAACATGGCGAAAAAGAAAAGTAGAAAGCAAAAAAAAGAAAAACCTTCTTATAGTATTGAATTAAAAGGCATTGTCCTTATTTTAATTATGATTATAGGGTGCTGCCCTTTTGGAGTTACTGCCGATGTAATTAAAGGCTTTGCTGGCTTTTTAGCTGGTGGATGGTATATTGTACCGCTTATTGCTACTGGTGCCGCTGGTATATATATGATGGTAAAAAGAGAAAGACCAGATTTTTTGACATCGAGATTGGTAGGACTTTATATTTTAATTTTAGGAGTGCTTATTTTATCACATACTAGATATATACAGGAGCTTGGTAGTGATGTTTCAGCTTGGGAAATTATTACGGCAACTGTGGACAATTTGATGGCATTTGTCAATCATACAGCTGATATTCAAGGTGGCGGTATGTTAGGGGCTATTTTTGCTGTTATAGGTGTTAAACTTTTGACTTTAGAAGGAACTGAGGTTGTATGTATCGCACTTATTATTTGCGGTCTTATTATGTTTACTGGTATTTCTATTTATGATGCAGTTAATATGGCTAGAGATAAGATGAAGAAAGCTAAGGAAACAAAGATTAATAAAAAAGCGGAAAAAGCTGCTAAAGAAGCAGAAGAAGAGTATGAAAATGAAGATAAAAAGGTGGTTATTTCTTCAATTGATGAACTTCCAAAAGAACCAGTTAAAGAAGAAAGTGCGGAACCTAAAGAAGAGGTTCATATAGATAGTAAAGGGTATAATAAGCCACCAATTAGTTTACTTGTAAAGCCTAAAATTAAGAAAGAGGCAATTAAGGCTAATCAGGATGCAATTAAAGAAAATGTTACTGAGCTTGAGAAAGTTATTAAAGATTTTGGAGTTGAAGGTAAGGTTGTTGCTGCTAATATAGGTCCTTCGGTTACACAGTATGAATTAGAGATAAAGTCTGGTACTAGACTTTCTAAAATTACGGCTTTAAATAAAGAAATTGCTTTGGAACTTGGAGCTAGGGATGTCCGTATACAGGCACCAATTCCTGGTAAAAAAACAGTTGGTATTGAATTGCCTAATAAATCAATTATGTCTGTTTCGATTAGAGAAATTTTAGAGGCTGTACCAAAAAGCAAAGATTCTTCTAAATTATTATTAGCTTTAGGTAAGAGTATTATGGGAAATCCAGTATGGTGTGAAATTGATAAGACACCACATTTACTAGTAGCTGGTTCAACTGGTAGTGGTAAATCAGTATGTATTAATAGTATGATTACATCTATTTTAATGAGGACAAAACCTGATGAGGTTAAATTGGTGTTAGTGGATCCGAAAAAGGTAGAACTTTCAATGTATAATGGAGTTCCACATTTACTTACGCCAGTGGTTACAGATCCAAAGAAAGCTAATATTGTGTTACAGAAAATTGTTAAAATCATGGAAGATAGATATGATTTGTTTGAAGGTAGTAAAACTAAAAATATTGCTGGGTATAATGCTTATGTCGATAAGAAAAATGAAAGTTTACCCGATGATGAGAAAATAAATAGATTACCTTATATAGTGGTTATTATCGACGAGCTTGCTGATTTGATGTTAGTGGCAGCTAAAGAAGTTGAGGATTCAATTATGCGAATTACGCAAATGGCAAGAGCAGCAGGTATTCATTTGATTGTAGCAACGCAAAGACCAAGTACGGATGTTATTACTGGTGTTGTTAAGGCTAATATTCCATCACGTATTTCATTTGCGGTATCTTCTAGTATTGATTCTAGGACAATACTAGATATGAGTGGAGCTGAGAAGTTACTTGGTAAAGGTGATATGCTTTTCTTACCACAAGGTGAGAGTATTCCAACTCGTGTACAGGGTACTTTTGTGAGTGATGATGAAATTAAAGCAGTTGTCGATTATACAATATCTCAACAAAAAGCGATGTATGACACATCACTTACAGTTTCAGATGAAGATAGGGGAGCGACGACGATGACCGAAAATGATGATTATGAGGAACCTTTATATAATGAGATTAGAGAGTTTGTAATAACACAAGGTAAGGCTAGTGCTTCGCTTTTACAACGGAGGTTTAGATTAGGTTATAATAGAGCAGCTAGATGTATTGATTTACTTGAAGAGCGAGGTATTGTGGGACCACCTAATGGTTCTAAGCCACGTGAGGTACTTGTTAAATTAGAGAAGAAGGATGAATAAAATACGTGAGTAAGGCGTATTTTTTCTTTTTATGTCTAGTTTTGACGGATTTATTTTTTTAGATGATAAAAAGTGTTAAAGTATTGATGGTGATGATATGCTAGAGATAGATATGGACTCAAAATATGGAATTTTGTTCGTGAGGTTTTTTGGAGAAATAAGTAAGAAAACTAGAAAAAAATTAAATAAGGAAGTTGGTGAGTTTATTAAAAACGTGGGAATACGCAATGTAGTTTTTAATTTAGAAAATGTCAATTATATAGATAATGATGGCTTTAAGACTTTGGTAAAATATTATAATTTATGTAATCAAAACGGTGGATGTAGTATGATTTGTTTAAGTAAGAATAAGTTTAATTTTGATTTAGATAGGTTTAATTTGGTTTCCGATGAACTTTCTGCTTGTCATTTAGTCAATATATAGGAGGGAAAATGAAAGATTTAAAGGAGGTTATTTTAGAAAATAGTAAGTTAATTTATAGTATTGCGAGTAAATTTGGCGGTAATGATATAGATGATTTATTTCAAGCAGGATGTATAGGAATGATGGAGGCTTATAAAAAGTTTGATGTTTCTAAGGGGGTAAAGTTTACGACGTATGCTTATCCTTTTATTTTAGGTAGAATTTCTGAATATGTTAGAGAAAATCATACTGTTCGTATTAGTAAAGATATGATGCGTATGAAAAGTAAAGTAGGGAAGGTTAAAGAGTATTTGACACAAGAGTTAATGCGTGAACCAACTGATTCAGAACTTAGTGAATATTTAAATGTGGATGTTAAGAATTTAAATATGGTGTTAAATTACCAAGGTGATGGAGTTAGTTTAGATGAGTATTATTTGGATGATTTGTCACTTTACGATGTAATAAGTGATGGCAATTGGGATTATAATAATTTAATTTTTGTGAAACAGGCAATTGAAAATTTAGAGGAGCCAGAGAGAACGATTATGATTAAAAGGTATTTTGAGGATATGACGCAAAGTGAGATTGCTGATAGTTTAGGTTTAAGTCAAGTTGATATTTCTAGACGAGAAAAGAAGGTTTTAATAAAACTTAGAGCGAACGGCAATTGACAATTATGATTCATTAAATTATAATTAATTATAGGTGATAGTATGAAAAAGGGTTTTACTTTAGTGGAGTTACTTGGAGTTATTGTTATTTTAGGTTTAATTGCGATGATTGCGATTCCAACAATAAATAGTGCACTTAATTCTTCTAGGGACAAGGCTTATGATGAACAAATAAATACAATTGAACGGACAGCGAGAACATATATGTCTGATAATTCGTTAAAATTGCCTAGTATGACTGATGGAAGTAAGTGTTGTTTAGATGTATCTACCTTAAAGCAAGATGGTTTATTAAAAGCTGAAGATATTAAAAATCCAAAGTACAAAAAAGATAGTACTGAGGATGAAGAGGAATTTGAAAATTTTAACGGATCAGTGGTCATTACCTATACGAATAATAAATATAAATACGAGTATACAAATACTGCTTGCACGCCTAAGTGCTAGTGGTATTTTTTGGTATAGGTAATTTTTTTTTGTTCATAATAGTTTTAGGAGGAAATTGTTATGAAGAAGAGTTATCAAAAGATTGTTCAGGAGCATAGTCCTAAAGAAAATATTTTAATGAATGCAATTGTTGCTTTTATTTCTGGTGGAATTATGGGAATTATTGGGCAGTTTTTAATTGACGGATATACGGTGTGGCTTGATATTCCTACTAAGGAAGCTACGGTATGTATGTTAGTAACGCTGATATTTTTTAGTTGTTTATTTACTTCTTTGGGCTTTTTTGATAAATGGGTTAATTTTTGTAAGTGTGGTTTGATTATTCCGATTACCGGTTTTGCGCATGCGACGATGAGTGCGGCTTTAGAATTTAGAAAAGAAGGTTTAGTTACAGGTATCGGTATGAATATGCTTAAATTGTCAGGAGCGGTGATTATTTTTGGAGTAGTGAGTAGTTTTGTATTTAGTTTACTTAGGATGGTGGTGGGACTTATATGACGTTTAGGTTTAATGAGGTTTATATAAATGAGACGGCGACAATAACCGGTCCTTATGAAAGTGATGGTCCGCTTGGAAAGTATTTTGATTTATGTCATAAAGATTTATATTTTGGTGAGAAAAATTGGGAAGAGGCTGAAGTTAAATTAATTAAAGAGGCAATTAATACACTTATGCGAAAAGGTAAATTTAGTTTAGATGAGGTAGACGGTTTTATTGGTGGTGATTTGCTGAATCAAATTGTGGCTTCTAATTATGCGATGAAGGATTATCATAAGAGTTTCATTGGTATTTATGCGGCTTGTTCGACATCGACTTTAGGTCTTATTTTGGGTAGTTTTTTAATTGATAGTGGTTATATGCAGAAGGTGATTACTTTTACATCTTCGCACAATACGGCAGCGGAAAAACAATATCGTTATCCAGTAGAGTATGGTGGCCCTAAACCAAAGAGTACGACATTTACAGCGACTGGTGGTGTAGCGGCTTTACTTTCTTCTTTAAAAGGTCAAATTAAATTAGAAAGTGGTACTTTGGGAGAAGTTGTGGATTCAGGAGTAAAGGATGTGTTTAATATGGGGGCAGTTATGGCTAAAGCGGCAGCAGATACGATAGTTAAACATTTAAAAGATACTAACCGAGATATTGATTATTATGATTTGATTTTGACTGGAGATTTAGGAATATACGGTAAAGAGATATTGAAAGATTATATGAAATCAGAATATAAAATTGATTTAAATAATTACAATGATACTGGAGTGATGCTTTACGATTTAAAAAATCAACCAGTATATGCTGGAGCGAGTGGTCCTGCTTGTGCACCGTTAGTGACATATGGTTATATTTTTAATGAAATGAAAAAAGGAAAATATAAAAGGGTTTTACTGGCAGCCACTGGTGCTTTGATGAGCCCTGTTATGGTAAATCATAAACTTAGTATTCCAACTATTTGTCATGCGGTTAGTTTGGAGGTAATAGAATGATCTATTTAAATTCCTTTTTATTTGCAGGTTTTGTATGTGCTTTGGCGCAAGTAATTTTGGATAAGACGAAGTTAACTCCTGGGCATATTACAGTTATATTTGTAGTAATTGGAGCTTTTTTGGATATTTTTAATATATATGATCAAATTATTTTATGGGCTGGTGGTGGTGCTTTAGTACCTATAACTAGTTTTGGGCATAATTTGATACATGGGGCAATTCATGGTTATAATACGGAAGGAATATTAGGGCTTTTTAGTGGAACTTTGGATTTGACGGCAGCAGGCATTAGTGCAGCGATTATTTTTGCCTTTTTTATGGCACTTATTTTTGAACCTAAGGATTAAAATATAGATAAAAAATTATAATTAGTTTTCGATAAAATATCTTTACAAGAACATGTGTTTGTGATAATGTGAATATACATAATTGCAGTATTTTTAAAGGCGGTGATATTTTTGGAAACTAATTCGACAGCTAAATTAATCAAGAATCTTGAACGAAAAGGGATAACTTTTGACTTTGGAGAAAAACAATTATTTAAGAAATATGATTATTATCAAGTGATTAATGCTTATAAAAATTTGTTTGTAATTGATGTTGAAAATATTGATAAGATAAGAAAAAATATTCACAACAATATTGATATTGATAGATATAAAAAATATTATGGTATTAATTCAAATTGTTTTGGAGATGATTTGTTTAAGGAAATTTGTAAAAGAATAATAAAGAAATATGGTTTAGAATATGATAAAAATATGTCAGTAAAGACTTTAGTGGCTGAAATAAAAAGAATCGATTATATTCATCATATTTATGCAGAAGGTACTAAATATGGTGATTTTGTCAGGATGTATAAATTTGAGCACGAACTTCGTTTACTTTTACTAAGATATACTTTAATTATAGAGGAAAATATGAAAAATTTATTTGTATCAACACTTAATGATACCGAAAAGATAAATGCTAATTTTCTTTCTGATATTAATAACTATAATACATCTGATGCTAGTAGCAATAAATCTTTAGAGACTTTAAAGTTGATTATTGATAAGCAGGGAAATAAGCATTCTAAACCAATTCAAAGAAAAAGAAAACAAAATATTACTGTTCCGTATTGGATATTAATTAACGAGTTGGCTATGAATCAAACTTATAAAGCAATAAATAATCTTAATCTAGAATTTGAAAGAAAAGTTTTTCAAAAATGTGTTAATCATTTTACAAAATTAAATTTAGATATTTTCGATAGTAATAAATCTGAAAGAAATTTTAAAAAAGAACATAGATTAATTAATAGTTTTAAAATTATACTTTATTATATTGGTGAATTTAGAAATATGCTTGCCCATAATCAACCAATTTATAGTTATAATATTAAGGATTGTAGCATGTGTAATTTTCCTAAAATAAATTATGAGTATCCTTCTAGTTCTAAAAAGGAATTAACTCGTGATGAACAGTATAAAATAAATGCAAGCATGATGTATAATTTACAAAAATTTTTTGGTGTAGATAAATTTAACAGTCGTA
>CALVRX010000015.1 GCA_944358815.1 uncultured Bacilli bacterium
TAACAAATCCACAGTGCGAGGTTTATTATATAACTAATTATATAATAAATCAAAAAATATAAATAGAAAGGGATTAATCAATATAGAAATTAATTAGTATTTCTATAAGATTAATTATACAAGGTATGAATATGGATAATTGGTTAAAATATTTTACTAAAGAAGAGCTTGCGGGATTTATGAATGCCGAAAATCTTTATGGTAAAGCCTATTTGATTTGTGAAAGAGTGTTTCAAGGAATGAAACGAAAATCTGGTATGCCCTATTTAAAATATTTAGTGTCGGTAGCGGATAAATTTTCCGATGAAAAGAGCAAAGTTATCGCACTATTACATAATATAATGAAAGAGACAAATATTACGGCTTATGATTTAAGTAATATAGGTTTCCCTAGTGATATTGTGAAAACAGTAGTTTTGATGACGAGAAAAAATGGAGAATCATACGATGAGTTTATAAATAGGATTATTAATAGTCAAAATGATCAGGCTTTACAGGTTAAAAAAGCGGATATTGAACAAAGTATGAATGTGGATGATATTGAAGTGACTGATGATTATTTGAATAGAATTGAAGTGAAATATAAACCTCAATATGAAAAGATTGTAGGATATTTAGATAACTTAGAAGGAGAAGCAAAATGATAGACATAAAGTTAATACGTGAAAATAAAGAATTAGTAAAAGAAAATATAAAGAAAAAATTTCAAGATAAAAAGTTACCTTTAGTAGATGAAGTATACAATTTAGATATTAAGTGCCGCGAGGCAAAAACTAAGGGTGATGAACTTAGAAAAGAGAAAAATGAGAAAAGTGCCTTAATTGGTTCATTAATGCGCGATGGTAAAAAAGAAGAAGCTGAAAAGATTAAGGCTGAAGTTAGTAAATATGGTGCTGAAATTGAAAAATTGGAAAAAGAAGAAGAAGAGCTTAGAGAAAAAATTCATGATGATATGATGGTAATTCCAAATATTATGGATCCTTCTGTACCAATTGGTGAAGATGATAGTAAGAATGTAGAAATTGAAAGATTTGGCGAGCCAGTTATTCCTTCATTTGAAATTCCACATCATGCAGATATATGTGCGAGACTTAATGGTCTTGATAAGGAAAGTGCTGGCAGAACTAGTGGTAATGGATTTTACTATTTGATGGGCGATGTGGCAAGATTACATTCGGCTATGCTTAGTTATGCTCGTGATTTTATGATCGATAAAGGTTTTACTTACTGCATTCCACCATTTATGATTAGAAGTGATGTGGTAAATGGGGTTATGAGTTTTGAAGAGATGGATGCAATGATGTATAAAATCGAAGGTGAAGATTTATATTTGATTGGGACGTCTGAACATTCAATGATTGGTAAGTTTCAAGGACAAATTATTAAGGAGGAAGATTTACCAATTACGCTTACTTCCTACTCTCCTTGTTTTAGAAAAGAAGTTGGAGCACATGGTATAGAAGAACGTGGTTTATACAGAGTACATCAATTTGAAAAACAAGAGATGGTAGTGTTATGTAAACCTGAAGATGGTATGAAATTTTACGATAAGATGTGGCAATATACAGTGGAATTTTTTAGAAGTTTAAATATACCGGTTAGAACGTTGGAATGTTGCAGTGGTGATTTAGCTGATTTGAAGGTTAAATCATGTGATGTCGAAGCGTTTAGTCCAAGACAGAATAAGTATTTTGAAGTTGGATCTTGCTCAATACTCGGTGATGCGCAAGCTAGAAGACTTGGAATACGAATGAAAACAGAAAAAGGAAATGAATATGTGACTACTTTAAATAATACAGTACTTGCAACACCTAGGGGTTTGATTGCCTTTTTAGAGAATAATGTAAATGAAGATGGCAGTGTTAATATTCCAGAGGTTTTAAGACATTATATGGGAGGAAAAGAAAAATTAGTTCCTAAAAACTAATTTTTTTAATGACTATGTTCTGATGATGAAAAAGGAATAATAATATTTTTAATTGATAAATAAAGATATGGCTATGTTATAAATTATGCCGAAGATATAGAAAAAAATGGTTTTAACATTATAATAAAAAAGGAATTTCACCTTTTGTATCGTATGTTAATTTACGAAAGGAGGAATTCCTATATTTTATTTAATAGAACAAATTAGATTTTTAATATATGTTATTTGGGAATATTTTGACTACAAGTCAAGATAGGTGGCTATCGCCATTGGTGTAGTTAATAGTTATACCATCTTGGACATTATATATATAGACATTGAAGCAGAGGCTTTGACATTTATCTTCTACAGAACTAGCTTCTATTTGAACACCACTAGCCAGTAAGTTATTATGTTCATAAATTGGAGTAACGCGATATAGGACATGATTACTTGTATCTTTGATGTAATTGGCAACTTCATTTTCGAAGTCTAGCATGGCACCAGTATTCATTTGTCTAGTACAAGTAATTAAATTTTTTTCATTGGCGTTTTCCCCTGTTAATTGATAGCCAATTAGATGACAACGATTGTAAAGATATTTACCACTTACAATGTCATATTTAACTGTATGCCAGCCAGATGGTTTTATCATGCCAATAGATCCTCTTTCTTCAGTGGGCATGGTTTCTTTACCTACTTTGGCAAAGGCTACCCCTGCTCTTTTTAAATAATCTAAATTACTATATGATTCAAAGGTTTCTTTAGTATAATCTTCATCTTGGAAACTTGGTTTATTATTATTTATTTCTATGTATGATTTGCCATTATAATTTGGAATGTTTTCTAATTTATATGTTTGCTTTTCAATTAAAGGCTCCGTCATGAACTGTTTAATTTCATTTTGATATGTAATACATAAAATTAAAATTATGGTTAAAGCAGTAATAATTATATTTCGTTTAGGATTTACTTTACTTCTTCTTTTCATTATTTTGCCTCTGCCCAATTTTTACCGTAATGAATATCAATAGCTAATGGAACTGTAAGGTCACAAACATTATCCATGACGTCCGTGACTATTTGTTTTACTTGTTCTAGTTCGTCTTTTGGAACATCAAATATTAATTCATCATGAACTTGAATTATCATTTTACTTTTAAGTTTATTTTCTTTAAAGGCTTTATAAACTTTAACCATAGCTAATTTAATAATATCAGCAGCGGTTCCTTGAATTGGAGTATTGAGAGCTATACGTTCACCACTTTGTCTAATTGTATATACGGTATTTTTCAGTTCTGGTATGTTTCTTTTACGATTAAACATAGTAGTGACATAGCCTTTTTCTTTAGCATGGGCAATTGATGAGTCCATATATTCTTTAATACCTGGATATGTTTCTAAGTAGGTATCGATGAATTTTTTAGCTTCTGCTGGTCTGATACCAACGTTTTCGGCTAAGCCATAGCTACTAATGCCATAGATAATACCGAAGTTAACGGCTTTGGCTACTCTTCGCATTTCACTAGTTACAAGTTCTAGTGGTACTTTAAAAATATCACTAGCGGTTTTAGCGTGAATATCAAGTTTGTTATGAAAGGCTTCTTTTAAGGCTTTGACATCAGCCATGTGGGCTAAAACACGAAGTTCAATTTGGGAATAATCAGCGCCTAAAATATAATCATAATTAGGAATAAAGGCTTTTCTAATTGATCTACCATAATCATCTCTAACTGGGATGTTTTGAAGATTTGGTTCTATAGAAGATAATCTTCCAGTTCTAGTTAAGTTTTGGGTATAGATGGTATGAATTTTACCATCTTGGATAGTATTAATTAGTCCTTCGACGTAAGTTCCATATATTTTAGATAGTTTTCGGTATTCAATTATTTGATTTATAATTGGATGTTTATCTTTTAATTTTTTTAGTACATCGATAGCTGTTGAGTAGCCACTAGCTGTTTTCTTTTTATGCGGAAGATTTAATTTTTCAAATAGAACTTCGCTTAACTGGCTAGGAGATGAAATATTGAATTCACAGCCGGCATTGTTATAAATATCTTTACTTAAAAGTTCAAGTTTTATTTGAATATCTTCACCCATGTTTCTTAAGACATTAGCATCGACTTTAACGCCGGTATATTCCATATCAGCTAAGACAGTGGCTAAAGGCATTTCTATTTCATTAAAAAGATATTCTTGTTTTTCTTCTTTGATTTTATTTTGGAAAAATTCTTTAGTTTCATAGATAAATTTGGCTCTATTTACACATTCTTTAGCAATAGTGTTATCATCTGGTTTTTTTAAGCTAGAATTTTTACCATAGATTTTTTCATAGAAGTTTAGTTCATAGTCCACTTGGTTAGCTAGGTAGGCTATATCTTCTTTCATATTATAGTCTAATAAAGCACCTGCTATCATAGTATCAAAGGTGGCGTTTTTTATTTCTATATCTTGCCATTTTAAAGCAACTATCATTTTTTTTAGGTCATAGGTATATTTAGTGTTTTCGGTTAAGAATTTGGGCTTTTGTTTTAAAATATCTAAAGGGATAAAGTAAGCTACTTTTTCGTTATAAACTCCCATACCTAATATTTCTGATTTATGATAGTTTTGACCTAGTATTTCTAGGTATACAGCAACATCACCATCTATGTGTATATCGTTTATATTAGTAATTGTTTTAATATTTATTTCTTTTTTGGGGGTTTCTTTTTTCTTATTTTTTTTCAAGAAAGAGTAAAATTCTAAATCTTCATACATTTTGTTTAAGTTTTCGGTATCTTCGCCTTTATATTTAGTATCTTCGATAGTTATTTCTAGAGGAACATTTTTAACTATAGTGGCAAGATGATAAGATTTATAGGCATTTTCTTTATCAGTTAATAATTTTTCTTGTAGTTTTCCTTTAATTTTATCGATATTTTCATAAATGCCATCTAAAGTTTTATATTCGTGAAGCAATTTTAAAGCGGTTTTAGAACCAACTCCTTTAACACCAGGAATATTATCGGAGGCATCACCCATTAAGGCTTTTAGATCAATGACATTAATTGGTTTTATACCGTAAGTTTCTTCAAAAGTTTTTTCGTTATATCTAATATAGTCTTTTTGCTTTAAAAGTTTAATATCAACATCACTTGATATTAACTGAAGTAAGTCTTTATCACTACTGACGATAGTACCAATAAAATCAGGATCATCATCACAAAATTTTGTGAAAGTTCCAATGATGTCATCGGCTTCATAGTTATCGATTTCATAGTATTTGATACCCATGGCGGTTAAGAGTTTTTTGGCGACTGGGAATTGCTTTTTGAGTTCATCTGGTGTTTCTACTCTACCACCTTTATAGTCTTCGTATTCTTTATGTCTAAAGGTTTTTCCTTTATCAAAAGCGACTAAAATATATTCTGGATTTTCTTCATTTATGATTTTATGAATCATATTTACAAAGCCAAATAAGGCATTTGTGGGAAATCCTTTACTATTATTCATAAAGTTACCATTATAGGCAGTGGCATAATAACTTCTAAACATGAGGTTATTACCATCTATCATTATTATTTTTTTCATTTTATCACCTAAAATTATTTTATCATTAAAAAACACTTTGTAACAAGTGTTTTGATAGTTATTAGCGTTTTTTAGTATATCTTTCTAATTTTAAATATTTGAATTCTTTTGGATTAATATCTACAAGAGATGGATTTAAAATTAAGTTACTATTATGTCTGGTTGGTGTGATAAATTTTTTAGTATCACCAATATTTAAAAGAATTTCTTTTTCAATTAATGGGTCTATTTTTTCTTTAGCAATATCTAAAATTCTTTTTTTATCATTATATTGATTATATATAGTAGCTAAGTTTTTAATGGTTAAGTTACCATTTAAAGAAATAAAATATTCAATCATTTGAGATTCTTCTTTAGATAATTTATATGGGGTATTTTGTTTAATGATATGGATGACGTGCTCTTTTTCTAGCTCTTTTAAAACTTGAACTAGCATATATTGCAGAAATAAGGTAATATCACCACGTTGTCTAGCGGTTATAATTTTATTTTCATAGTTTTGTTTATCAAATGAGATGGCTCTATTTAAGATAATATAAGGATAAGTTTTTTTATTTAATAGATACCACATAGAAAGGGTACGGCTAGTTCTGCCATTCATATCAAAGTAAGGATGGATAAAGACAAAGTAAAAATGTATAACTTGTGATTTAATAAAACTATCCATTTCTGATGTTTGATTGTTGTTATTGATATAGTCGAATAATTCATCCATATAGTAATCTATTTTATCGGCATCGATACCTAAATATGGTGTGACGTCTAATCTGCCACCTTTTAGAATATATACTGGTTTTTGACGATAGTATGTACCCATATTAAGCCGGTCGTGTTGGTTTAGTAAGTCTTTACTAATAATAGCATACAGTTTTTTGACACTTTCTTTATTTATTTGTTTATGGGTTAAAATATACCTATATCCATTATATAAATTGTTTATTCTAGGTTTAATTTTATCTGATGTTTCTTTATTTTGCATGACATTGCCAATTACTGACAGATCATCAGTGATACCTTCAATGTTATTATTTGCTTGTATTTCTATTGGTATCATCATATCTTTAGCAAATTTAAATTTTCGCATATAGTTTTTATCTTCTAAGAATTTTAATATATCTTCTTCAAATTGGTTTAGGTAATCGCGGTGATAGAAAACAGTGTTACCATAACCGGTTTCTAATTGTGTTTTGACAGTTTTTTCCATATTATCACCTTCTTTTTAGCAAGTGTATTATAGTCTTTTATAATTATTTTGTCAAAAAGATTAAAATGCAGGTATGTTTTTAAGGGAAAAATTATAATGACTAGAATTTTATAATAAATTTATATATTAAAACAAGTCAGTTTACCTGGCTTGTTTTAAAATAAAGACAACTGACTAGATTCATCCATACCATCTAGTATGCCCATAGAACGAAGTTTTTCAATTAAAGTTGAAGATAGTTTGGCTCTTTTTTGAAGGTCTTCAATACTGATAAACGGTTTTTTTTCTCTTTCTTCAACAATGTTTTTAGCAACAACTTCGCCTAGTCCGTCAATGGCTCTAAATGGTGGGATTAGGTTTCCGTCATCGTCGATAACGAAATCGTGATAATGACTTTTATATAAATCAATTGGCTTGAACTTGATTTTTCTAGCTAGAGCTTCGAGGGCTAGTTTTAAACATTCTAAGACAGATGATTCTTTGTTTGTAGCGTCATAACCTTTTTCATTGATTTCGAGGATTCTAGCTCTGACAGCATCATAACCTTTAATCATAGATTCAATATCAAAGTCATCATATTCGGCAGAGAACTGAGCAGCATAATAGACTGCTGGTTTATGGACTTTATAATAAGCAAGTCTAAAGGCATTGATGACATAAGCAACCGCATGGGCTTTCGGGAACATGTATTTAATTTTACTACATGATTCGATATACCAATCGGCTATTCCAGCGGCTTTTAATTCTTTGACATATTCAGCCCATTGTTCGGGTTCTTTACTAGCTTTACCTTTACGGACAAATTCCATTATTTTAAAGGCTTTTAAACGGTCCATGCCCTCTTTCATTAGATAAACCATAATATCATCACGACATCCGATAACTTCACTAAATGGGACTATTCCCTGTTCAATTAAGTCTCTAGCGTTACCATTCCAGACATCAGTACCATGAGATAGTCCAGAGATTTTAACTAGTTCGGCAAAGGTTTTAGGTTTTGTTTCTTTAACCATTTGTAAGGTAAATGGGGTACCGAATTCAGGAATACCTAAGGTACCTGTATCATTCATAATTTGTTCTTTAGTTACTCCTAGTGGTTTAGGAGATAGGAAGATACCCATAGTTTCTTTATCATCTAATGGGACTTTAGTGACATCATCACCAGTGATATTTTGAATAAGTCTTAGTTTTGTTGGTCCAGAGTGACCTAATATATCTAGTTTTAAAACATCTTGGTCAATGGCGTGATAATCGAAATGGGTTGTACGCCAAGCAGATGTCGGATCGTCAGCTGGGTATTGATATGGAGTAAAGTCAAAAACGTCCATATATCCTGGAATAACAACAATACCACCTGGGTGCTGACCAGTCGTTCTTTTGACGCCAGTACAACCTTGAGCAAGTCTTTCAACTTCAGCAGTACGCATACTGATTCCTTTATCCTCACAGTAACCTTTGACATAACCAAAAGCCGTTTTAGTGGCAACTGTACCAATGGTTCCAGCACGATATACATTATCAACACCGAACAATACTTTGGTATATTCGTGAGCAGCGGCTTGGTTTAAATCAGAAAAGTTTAAATCAATATCTGGCACTTTATCAGCATGGAAACCTAGGAAGGTAGCAAATGGCATGTCTTGCCCTTCTTTATTCATTTTTGTTTGACATTTAGGACAGTTCATATCTGGGAGGTCATAACCACTACCATAGTCTTCACTTAATTGTTTACCATTAATTTCAAAAATGGAGTGTTTACAATTTGGACAAACATAATGTGGAGGTAAAGCGTTAACTTCAGTGATTCCCATCATTGTAGCAACTAATGAGGAACCAACTGATCCCCTACTTCCAACTAGGTATCCATCATCGTTTGATTTTTTTACTAGTTTTTGAGCAATTAAGTAAATTACATCAAAGTGAGCACCGATAATACCAGTTAGTTTATCTTCAGCTGCTTTATCTATTTGTTCATCGGTGAGGTTATCTGAGTTATTTTTTTTTAAATCTTGTTTGACAAAGTTTTTCACACCATCATAGTAACTACGCATTACTTGATTTAAATTAGCATATACATATTTATTATATTCTTCGTCTTTTAATCCTAATTTGTCAGCATGTTTTTTTATGATGTTAATGGGTTCTTCACCGTACAATTCTTGCGCCAGTCTTTCTTCAATGTTATATGGTAAAGGTTTGCCATAAATGCTTTCGGCTTTATCTTATATCATCTCTGTGGTTGTTTCAGTACAGTTTGGAATTTTTGGGGCAAAAGGTATTCCTCCAGTATCAATAATGACTTCAATTATATCAATCATATCAGCAATTTTATTAGGATTATCAATAACAATTTCTTCGGCAAGTTCTTGTGGTAAAAATGAGAAGGCTTCAAGCATTTCGTCTGTAGTTCGAAGGTATTGAGATGGAATTTGGGTAATACCTTTTTTAGCTAATGGATGTCTGCCACCACCAGGTACTTTTTGATTAACGATAATTTCCCTATAAATTCTATCTTCAGGGTCAATTTGGTGGACGTCGCCAGTAGCGACTATTAGTTTACCAGCTTCTTTGGTAACTCGAATGATTTTTTTGATGTGTTCTAGAAGTTCGGCTTTATTGGCAAAATCGCCCATTTGAAGTAAGTGATCATAGACCTCTGGTGGTTGAACTTCGACATAGTCATAGAAGTTAATTAAGTTGACCAATTCTTCATCATTTTTACTACGGGCTAATATAAATATTTCACTTTCATAGCAGCCACTACCAATTAATAAACCTTCACGATGTTTTTCAATTTCACTACGTAAGATTCTAGGTGTTTTATAAAGATATTTAGTGTTGGCATAGGAAATTAATTTAAACATATTTTTTAAACCTTTTTTATTTTTGGCAATGATGTTGACGTGGTAACTAGAACCATATTTATATATTTCATCTTTAGAGACTAGTTTATCTAAATCTTTGATAGTTTCAAAGTTACGAGATACTAGTTTTTTTAGCATTTTATGGAAGACTAAGGCTGTTCCTTCAGCATCATAGTCACCTCTATGGTGCGCTGATTCATCCCATGGAACGTCATATCTTTTAACTAAAGCAGATAAGCTATGTCTAGCGTATCCAGTATCTAAGGCTCTAGAAAGTTCTAGCGTATCGATAACGGTGTTTTTAAATTCACCTAAATTATATTTACTATGAGCCATGACAATAAATGAAACATCGAATTTAGCATTATGGGCAACCATAGGTAGGTCACCTGTCCACTGCATAAATCTTTTAACTGCATTTTCTTCGTTGTCTTTATCTTTTAGCATATCATCGGTGATGTTAGTTAGTTCAGTGATTTTGGCAGGTAATTTTCTACCAGGATTGACTAATTCATCAAAGCGGTCTAATATTTCACCATTATGAATTTTAACAGCACCTATTTCGATGATAGAATCTGCACCACCGGCATTAAATCCGGTTGTTTCTAAGTCAAAAACAACATAAGTGGTATCTAATAGTTTGTGGTCTGATGGTCTTAAGACAATATTAACGGTATCATCAATCAAGGTAAGTTCGGTGCCATATAGAGCTTTAAATTTATCTTTTTCTTCTTTGCCTTTATTATATTTAGTAACTAGGTTAAAGACATGTGGAAAAGCCTGGCAGCCATTATGGTCAGTGATGGCAATAGCTTTATGTCCCCAGTCCATAGCTCTTTGAACTAGTTTTACTTCATCAGCTACACCATCCATTTGACTCATTTTAGTATGAGTATGTAGTTCTACTCTTTTTCTTGGGGCTTCGTCTTGACGTTTTTGGTCTTCTTTATCAGAAATATTAATGTCTCTAGCATTTAAGACTATTTCTCCAGAGTATTTATCGTTTTTAGTGTAACCTCTGATGATATAATATTTACCTTCTTTAAGGGACTTTTTATATTTAGTAAAATCACTATCTTCTCTACAGAAAATTTTACAGTACATACTATCAGTACCATCAGTTATTTTTAAAGTGATGATTTTAAAGTTACTTTTAGAGGATTCAAAGATGTCAATGCCGAAGATTTTGGCTTCGACAGTAACATTATCCATTTCAAAAGTTACTAAATTAATTGGTGTTGGTTCATCAGTTATTTCTTTGCCCATGATAAATGGAGATTCTTTTTTTTCAGTAATTTTAGGGATTACTTTGGTTTTTTCTTTTTCTATTTCTTCTCTTAATTCTTGAGCTTTTTCTTCATCTATTTTAGTGATGATATTAATATTAAAGCCTGCTTTATTTAAATCTTGTTTGAGAGTTTGTTTAATACTATTAAATTTCATTTCTTCGGCTTTATTAGTCAGATTAATTAATAGATTATCATCATCTAAGGTGATTTCGCTATTGACAAACATATTTAAAAGTGGGGCTTCTTTACTATAGTTTTCAAGAAAGTGGCGGTAATAATCTTTAAGATTATCTAGTGTAAAGTGCTGAGTGTCAATTTTGGCGTTTACAGATTTGACAGTATTGAAGCGTTGTTTTAAATTATGAATAAATTTTGTATATATATCAATTGGTAGCGGATTATTTAAAGATAAGCAAAAAAGATATTTATCTTTACTTTTATTACATATAATTTTATCTAATTTACCATTTTCAAAATAATCTTTATTCATGTTAAGTTGTGTTAGTAATAGTGTTAGTTTATCTTGCATTTGAATCACCTTTTTTATTATAGCATAATGGTATCGTTAAAGCGAATAAAAGTTTTATTTACATTTGGCTTTTACTTTGTTTGTCAAGATGATGTATAGAAAAAAGAACTATTCTTTAATAAGTTGTTTTGATTTAGATAGTTCTTTATAGTTTAAATTAAAATAGATAATACGATGTGGAATAGAGATTTCTTTAATTAATACATAAACTTTTTCACCTAATTTAAGTTTATGATTATGTCCAGTATGTTTAGCATGAGCCAAATCTTGAGGGGTTACATGACCTATGACATTATTATCTAATCTTATTTCTGTATCATATGGTGTCATATTGATGATTCTACCAGAATATATGTGTCCACTATCTGCTTCAAATTCTCTTTGCATATATTCTGCCATTTTTAAATCAAGAGTTTCTCTTTCTGCCATATCGGCTTCTCTTTCCATTTGAGAATCATGTTCACATATTTCTGGAAGGATATTATAGTATGGAATTAGTTGTTCTGGTGTATAGTTATTATAAGGATTAGTTAGTCTATGGACTATTAAATCAGGGTGTCTTCTAATTGGTGATGTAAAGTGAGTATAGTAATTTAGTCCTAGTCCATAATGTCCATCACAGGAACTAGAGTATTTAGCTTTACTCATGCTTTTAAGAATTAATTTAGAGATGACTAGATAATTTTCATTGTCTTTAAAGTGATTTAAGAAGTAGTTTAAATCTGTAGAATTATAGTGTCCATTTTTAATTTTATTAATCAAAGGGTCAATCTCATCTTTGGAACATAGTCCTTCTTGCTTTAGAGTTTTTAAGGCGGTGATTAAGTTGTCATCATTGGGATTACCATGAACTCTATAAATTTCTGGGGTCTCTAACCATCTATGATATTCAGCAACACTACTATTGGCAGCCACCATAAAGTTTTCGATAAGTTTTTCAGCTGTTTTTTGATTTCTAGCTTCAAATTCTAAAGGCTCGCCAGTTGGTGAGACAATGACTTTTATTTCATCAGAGGCAAAGTCAACTTTACCTTCTTTAGCGTTTTCTTGATTTAAAATAGCGGATAGTTCCTGCATTGTTTTTAAGTCTTCTACAAATGGTTCATAGCCTTTAGGAACAATATTTTGTTCTAAAATTTTATTGACGTCATCATAGTTCATTTTCTTTTTTGAGTTAATGACGCTATCATATATAACATAATCTATAATTTCACCATTTACAATATACATATCAACTGTTTTGGTAAGTCTATCAACGCCTTCATTTAAAGAACAAATGCCATTAGAAATTTGATGTGGAAACATTGGTATGACTGAGTCAGCTAAATAAGCAGAAGTGCCTCTTTTTTGAGCTTCTTTGTCTAGAGCGCTACCTTCTTTGATATAATGACTAACGTCAGCAATGTGTACGCTTAAAATGTAGCTATTATCGCTTATTTTTTGAATACTTATAGCATCATCCATATCTTTGGTATCAATACCATCAATGGTAAATATTTGTTTATCTCTTAAATCTTTTCTATTTTCGAAGTCTTCAGGCAAGACTCTATCTGGAATAGATTTAAGTTCTTCTAGTACTTCTTCTGAAAATTCTTTTAAAAAACCGTGCTGGGCAGCTATAGTTGCAACTTCAATATCAGGGTCATCTTTATGACCAATTACTTTATCAATATGTCCTTCAAAGACGGCTTTATGTTCAATTATGGCAATGCGCTCTTTATCAATATCTACAAGCACACGGCTACCAACTACTAGTTTTCGTAGTTGTTCTTTAGGACATATAACAGTGACATTACCATGAATAGTATATGGAATAAATTCACCATCACCGGCATATTCGAAAATAGTTTTACCAGTGGCACGTTTGACGATTTTTTCGACATGGGCATCAGCATAGTTAGTTTTTCCGTGATGAATATTATTTAAAACGACAATGTCTCCTTCTAGAGCACCATTTAAATGTTCTTCACGAATTAGGTATTTTATTTTATGACCTTGATATTCGATAAAAACAAATCCTTGTCCCATTTGATTGATATGGATAACACCTTGAACTTTACCAAGTCCTTTACAATCAAATATTTTATAATATCCTTCATCATCAAGATAGATTTTACCTTGTTCTTCTAATTCATTTAAGATATTAATAAAAGAAGCCTGCATAGTTTCCCCTTTAACGTGCACAGCTTTGCGCACTTGGTCTAATGTAAGCTTCTTAATTTCAATATTTTTTATAATTTCATTTTTTAATTCTTCATCGTATTGCAATTTATTTGACATTTTTCCCCCACCTAACAATTTCATTATAACGAGTTTTTTGGCTTTTAACAATAGTTTGTTATTAATTTCTAGAAATTGTTAAAAATGAAGATATAACGATCTTTACCTGTAAGGTCTTGTTCAGTGGTTATTTTAGCATTTGGAAAATAGGTTTGAGCAATTTTGGTGATAGGTTTAGATTGAGTCATGCCGATTTCGAAAGCTATTAGATTTTTTTCTTTTAAAAATGGTTTGACATTTTCGAGGATTTGACGATAAAAATAAAGTCCGTTTTCATTAGCAAATAAAGCAAGATGGGGTTCATTATTTTTGACTAAAGGGTCGATTGTTTCATCTTTAGCGATATATGGGGGATTACTGATTATAATATCAAATTGTCCTTGGATATTATTTAAAATATCACTTTCTTTAAAGTTGATATTGACATGATTTCTTTGAGCATTTTTTTTAGCTACGTTCAAGGCTTTAGATGATATATCTGAGGCAGTAACATGACTATTTAGATGCTTTGCTAAAGTAATAGCAATAGCTCCACTACCGGTTCCAATATCTAAAATATCTAGTGGAGTTTTAAATGTTTTAGCATATTTAATGGTTTTTTCAACGAGAGTTTCGGTTTCAAATCTTGGAATTAGTACATCTTCATTAACTAATACATTAATATCGTAAAAGTCAACATTGCCAACAATATACTGAACTGGTTTGCCTGCTTTTAGTTGATTTAATCCTGCTTTTAGTTTATCTTTCGGAAGATATTTTTGTAGATATTCAATATCAGTCATTTAGGCTTCTTTTAATTTTCTATTTTGATCTTCAGTGATTAAGGCTTCAATAATATCTTCTAGATTACCTTCCATCACTTTATCTAAATTTTTAGTGGTATAACCAATTCTATGGTCAGTTACTCTATTTTGAGGATAGTTATAGGTTCTTATTTTTTCAGATCTATCACCTGTACCGATTTTGCTTCGTCTTTCTGAGCCTAATTTTTCTTCTTGTTCTCTTAGTTTAGCTTCATAAAGTCTTGTTCTAAGCATTTGCATAGCTCTTTCTTTATTTTGAATTTGGCTACGTTCATTTTGACAAGTTACCACAGTTCCAGTTGGAATATGAGTAATTCTAACGGCACTATCGGTAGTATTTACACACTGTCCACCAGCTCCAGTACTACGATAAACATCAATTCTTAAATCACTTGGGTTGATTTCAACATCGACTTCTTCGGCTTCTGGCATGACTAAAACAGTGGCAGTTGAAGTATGAACACGTCCCTGCGTTTCAGTTACGGGTACTCTTTGAACACGATGAGCACCAGATTCATATTTTAATTTAGAGTAAACATTGTCCCCTTTTACCATGAATTCCACTAATGGAAAACCGCCAGCATCGGAATGTTCTTCAGATATAACTTCGATTTTCCAACCTTGTTTTTCAGCATATTTAGTGTACATTCTATAAAGATCACCAGCAAAAATATTGGCTTCGTCTCCACCAGCTGCGCCTCTAATTTCTACAATAACGTTTTTACCATCATTTGGATCTTTTGGAAGAAGAATTACTTCGATTTGTTTTTCTAAAGTTTCTTTTTCATTTGTTAATCTAGTTACTTCTTCTTTAGCAAAATCGCCTAATTCAGAATCTTTGGTCATCTCTTTAGCTTCTTCTAAATCTGATTCAATTTTTTTATATTGTTGATAAGCATCGTAAGCATCTTTTAAAGAGGCTTGCTCTTTTGTTAGTTTTAAAGTTTCTTTGATGTTACTTAAAACTTCTGGTTTACTAAGTTCATGCGCTAGTTCATTATATTTTTCTTCGATTGCTTTTAATCTTTCTAACATTTTTATCACCCTTTTGACTAATAAATTATACTATATTTTATGATTTTTATCAAATATTAGAAAAGCAAGTTAGTGATTTAACTTGCTTTATTTCTATTTTATAGTATATGGATCTGACTGGGTTCCACTTCCTGATAGTTTTAAATTTGAGGATAAATAGACGACCACATGGACGCCAATGCGCTTATCGTCCGCGAAGTGTTCGCCAATGGTGCCGCTTGTATCCACAATGTTCACATAGTGAGAATCGCCGTTATAAGGTGATAAGGTCCACCAATCCATACCATTAAACATCCATGTGCTTTTTCTACATGTACTATAATTATAGCTGAATTTGCGGTAAGTATTACAGTTCGTATTTGAATTTGTTCTTATATATTCACTAACTGTTGCTAAAGCTACTTTTCCATTCCATTTCTTACTATTTTCATCATTTACTTGTCCACCCAAATCATTATTAAGCTCCGTTACTGCTCCTATACCCCAATCATGTGATACTATTTGACTTTGGGCAGTACTGTCTAACCCATTTAAATATTTGCCATTTAAATATGTATTAAGACTTGCATTTGCCCAATCATTAATCCTGTATGTATCCCATACTTGATTTTTCATATCACTTGTTGACATTATTTTAATCGTTCCATCACATTCAACTGATATGATTCTCCAGTCGGCTATGGGTCCAATAAATGTTATATAATTATTGGGATTAGCTCCAGTAAAGAAATATCTACATTCATACGGGTCTTTTTCTAATTGACCATCTTCTATTACTTTATCAGCAGCGGTTTGAGTACATTCTTTATATAGTTCATCGATGGCACCTTTGACGTTTGTCGATTTTAAACCACTAGATGAATTATCATAAAAAACTTCATTACTTGGAAATGTTACAGCTGCATATACTCCAATACCTACACATATTAAACCTACTACAGTAAAACTGATTAAATTAGTTTTTATAAACGAGATTTTATCTTTTCTCATATTTACCTCTTTTCTATTTACATGCGTTATATAATTCATCAACGGCGTTTTGGACATTAGTTGATGTCATGCCACTTACACTATGATCATAGGTAGTTTGATTACTTGGAAAATAGGTAGTTGCTGATACTCCTACTATGCCAAAGACAAATAAACCTAATGTAATTCCTATTAAATAGCTTTTGGCAAATTCTTTGATTTTGTTTAGCATTTTTAAGTTTCCTTTCTATCTTTAGCTTTATATAACACAAAAATTACTTTCTGTAATACATTTTGTTTAACTTACGAATTGTATTACGTAAATTTATAATTTAAGTAGTGGGGTGTGATATGGAAAAATTTAAATTACCAAGCAATGAGGATGAGCAATCAGTATTAAAAACTATTAGAATAAAGTTTGCTACTTTAAAACAAATTGAGGAATTAGCAAAAGAAAGTAATTTATCGGTAAACAGAGTAATTAATGAATGTATAGAGTTTGCTCTTAAAAATTTAGAAAGTAAATCTGAAAAAGCAGATTGATTTATAAAAAAATACAGGCGAGTTTTCGTCTGTATTTTGCATATTATAAGTAATGTTTAACTAAAAAAATCACCTAGTAAGGTGATTAATAAGTTTAAATTGAAAATTATTGTTTTATATACGTTTTAATACTGATTGAACTGTCCTAAAATATGAAAAGGTTATTTTTTAATGCAGGTTATGGCAAAAAATTAGTCAAGTTCATCTTCACCAATGATAGTTAAGTCATCATCATCAACGTCATCAACTGCATCTAAATCCGGATCGTCTAATTCAGAATCGTCATCCATATCGTGAAGATCTTCTGGTGCCATATCATCTAATTCATCATCTAGTTCTTCTTCAGTTTCAGTTAGGTCTTCTTCGTCGTCAGTATCATCTTCAAGGTTTACTTTTACAGAGTGACGATCTCTTAAATCCCAAGTAGCGTCATCTAATAAAATAAATGTTTTATCAGTAGTTAGAGTTGTATAAAAATCCCCTATTTTACTAGCATATTCTTCATCTGACATACCTAATAATTGGCATATTTTTTTAAAAATATCGGGAGTACTTAAACTCTTTTTTTCTTCTTTTAGAATCATAGCAGCTAAATCAGTGAAAGAATAAAGTTCCAATTCGTCTTTAGACATTTTTGATAATTTCATATTATACCTCCTAAATACTTCTATAGTTAATCTTAGAACATTGTATCATATTCTATTTATGTGTCAAGTGTAAATTTTAAATTATATGTAAAGGTATCAATATCAGTGTCGTTTACCTTTAATTTATAGGTAATTTTTAGTTCTTTATTTGTTTGGATTAATTCAGTGGTTATAGTTTCTAAATTTATAGTTCCATAATTAGTTATATATGTTCCTGATTGTTTTATACCTTTTTTTAAATTTATTTTTAGATGATAATCCGCTTTTCTTTCAATAGTAATGATATTGCCAACAGTTATTTTAGTTTGAATATTGTTATCTTGATAGATGATTTGATTATTTCTTTTAAGTCCTTTTCCTTCAAAGGTGTGGATTTGATTTTGGCTTTTTAGTGTGGCTAAAATTTTTATTTTACTCATTTTTTTACCTCGCACAAAGATTATAACACAGATATGATTTTTTTACTTATATTTTTGAAAATTTTTCCAATAATAATTTTAGAAAGCGAAGTGATTGGATGAAGAAGAAAAAGTCAAAGAAGTGGTTAATTGTTATTTTGGGTATTATTTTCTTTTTCGTTTTAATTTACTTTGGTATTTATTTATATGCGAAGATGCAGCCAAAGTTACCAATTACAGGAGCAAATGGTTATCATTTATATGATATTAATGGTGAGGTTTATACTGCTAGTTCTAATGAAAGTGTGGATCTTAAAGATATTTCCAAGCATTTGATTAATGCGACGATTGCAGTGGAAGATAAAAATTTTTACAAGCACCACGGTTTTGACTTTTTAAGAATTTTAAAGGCAATGTTTATTAATGTTAAATCTGGAGAAACTTTACAAGGCGCATCAACAATTACACAACAATATTCAAAGAATTTATTTTTAGATTTTGATAAAACATGGGACAGGAAAATAAAAGAGGCTTGGATTACGATTAGATTAGAGAGTCACTACAGTAAAGATGAAATTTTAGAGGGTTATTTAAATACAATTAATTATGGTGGAATTTTTGGAATTGAAAATGCGGCTAAGTATTATTTTAATAAAAAGGCAAAAAATTTAACTTTAGCTGAGGCTAGTATGCTGGCGGGGATACCGAAAAATCCGAGTAAATATTCACCACTGGTAGATGAGAAAAGTGCGAAAATGAGGCAAAAAATTATTTTAGATGCGATGGTTAAGAATGGGTATATTACGCAAAACGAAGCAGATATAGCATATAATACTGAACTAGATTATGAAAAAAGCGAAGAAGAAGCTAATTTAAAAATGATGATGTATTATCAAGATGCGGTTATGGAGGAGCTTAATTCAATTAAAACTATTCCTTCTTCTTTTTTGGAAACTGGTGGGCTTAAAATATATACTAATTTAGATATGAAGGCGCAAAAGGCTTTAGAAGACAGCGCAAATAAGAATATTACTAATCCAGATATTCAAATGGCAGGTGTGGTTATGGATCCAAAAAGTGGCAAGGTGTTAGCTTTATCTGGAGGGCGTGATTATAATAAGAGTCAATATAACAGAGCAACGATGGCTAAAAGACAGGTGGGTTCCACTATTAAACCATTCTTGTATTACTCGGCTTTAGAGAATGGTTTTACACCATCAACGACTTTTACAAGTGAAAAAACAACTTTTAGTTTTTCTGGAAATAAAACTTATACTCCGAAAAATTATAATGATGAATATGCAAATGGTCCGATTAGTTTAGCAGCAGCAATTAGTTATTCGGATAATATTTATGCGGTAAAGACACATTTATTTTTAGGGGATAATGCTCTTCCCGATATTTTAAGGCGAGTTGGAATTGAGGAAGAGTTAAATCCACTACCTTCACTAGCACTTGGCGCTGAGGAAATTAATATGATGGATATGATGGCCGCTTATAGTGCACTGGCTAATGAAGGATATAAAGTTAAGCCATATTTTATAAGTAAAGTAACAGATATGGATGGTAATATTTTATATGAATATAAGCCACAATTAGAAAATGTGTTAAATAAAAATACAGTGTATGTGTTAAATGAACTTTTAACGACGACTTATGCGAAGGAATTTCAAGATTATAACACGCCAACTTGTCTTAGTATTGCACCAAAAATGACGCATAAGTATGCTTTAAAGTCTGGAACAACAAATACTGATAATTTAATTTTTGGATATAACAAAGAATTAGTTGTAGGAATGTGGACAGGATATGATGACAATAAAGATGTTTCTAGTAAGGATAGTTCTAATTTAAAAAATGCTTGGGTAGATGTGATGGAAAGTTATTTAGAGGGTAAAACTGATGAGGAAACATGGTACGAGACACCTAAAAATGTGGTTGGTGTAGCTATTGATCCAATTAGTGGTAAAGTAGCAAGTAATGGTGGTAAGGCAAAAGTTTTGTATTATATAAAAGGAACTGAACCTGTTGAAAATAAGGCTTCTTTAGATGAGGCTATCCCTACGGTAAAAGTAGAAGATGAAAAAAATTCCCAATAATTAATTAGGAATTTTTTTTATTTTTTTATATTGATTATCGTGTTGATTATTATTATGGAAAAACATTAAATATTTAGATAATTCATTTTGGTTTGCAAAGATTACACCATTATTTTTTAAGTTTTCAAACATGGCACTATTTTTTTCATGAATTTTTTGTTCACCAACAACATTTTCAAATAATGGGTCTATCAATAAATAATTAGTACCTTTCATACTACTATCTTGATAACTAGCTACGACAAAAGCATGTGGATCTAATGCTGGTTCAAATAGAGATACATTTAAGACTTGAGCAGTAATATCACGTTCATCTAGATAATCTTTAACCATAGAAGCTAGTTCTTCATCCAAGCTATAATGAACTGGAAGTGTTGGGATTTGTTGTTTAATTTTTTGGACTAGGTTCATGATAGTTTTTGGTGATGATTTTTTTTGTTCTTTATTATGATAGTGATTTTCTAATTCGATAATTGAATCACATATTTTACAGTAATAGAAGTTTATAATAGATGAAAAATCATTTTCTTCACCAATGGCTTTTTGCATAGCTTTTTTATATGCTCTATTTTCATTGCTCGAAATATAGATTGGTGGTAAGCCAACATCCATAAATAATTTGTTAGTAAAGGCTCTAATGGATCTACCATTTCCATCAGGGAATGGATGAACTTTGATTAAATGACATTTTAATATTATACATTTTTCAATGTAGGAAAATAAAAAGCTAGGATTGTCTTTTACTGTTTCTTGCATATCTAATATTTCTTTTAAATCATAATCAAGCATTTTTAGTTCATATCTAATATAAGGTGCGGGAGTTAAATCTACTGGCACGCCATCTAAATGAGCATCACCATTTCTAATTACGTCGCCAAAATCTGGATATGGGGCTTTGGAAAATAGTTTGCGATGTAAATCCAATAATGTATATATATCAAATCTATAATTTATTTCATCCGAAAATAAATATTCATACATTTCTTGTAATCCTTGTTTCTCAAAATCCATATGAGCATTTTCTAAAATTGATTCACATGCTGCATAGTGTTTAATGAATTCTTTAGCACATTGGTCTAAATGTCGTTTTTCAGGTTTTAGTTGATAATAGAATATCAACAATCGTCTCGGAACTGTTGGGACGTGTTTATATAGTTGTCTAGTTCTCTTTTCTTCTATATAATCAGCAAATAATACTTTGATTATTTCCACTAATTCTTTTTGATTTGTAATAATTCCACCCATAATAATCACCCTTTTTGCATGATATTTTAGCAAAATAATAAATTCAAGTCAAATTTGGTATGTTAACCCTGAAGGAGTAAACAAAACTGAAGACAAAAAAACTACTTAACGTAGTTTTAAACTCCCATAGTCATAGTTTCTGGAAGGGTGGATCCACCATCAATGACAATACCTTGAGCAGTAATATAACTAGATTCATCGGAAGCTAAGAAGGCAGCTAAATTACCTAGTTCCTCGATAGTTCCTAGTCTTTTCATTGGAATGGCTTTAGCTATACCATCAACTACACTTTGGGGGTTAGTTTCATTTGACTCTTTAGCCATACCACTAACCATTGGTGTCATAATATAACCAGGCATAATAGCATTCACTCTAATATTTTGATTTACAAGTTCAGCAGCTAATCCTTTGGTAAAACCGATTAAAGCAGCTTTGGTTGTAGCATAAGCTACTTCTCCACTATCGGCAACTAAAGGTCCTGTGACACTTGATAGATTGATAATAGAACCTTGCTTCATATATGGAATAGTGGCTTTAGTGACATTCCAAGTACCTTTGATATTAATGTCAAAGTGAAAGTCTCTAAGGTCATCATCCATTTCCATAAAAGGTTTTAATTTACATACTCCAGCATTATTGACTAAAATATCAATATTACCCCATTTGTCATATATATCTTGAATTGCCTCTTTAACATTATTCATATTTCTAATATCAACTTTATAACCTAAGACGTTATTGTTTTGGTTTAAATTTTGGACAGTTTCAGTAAGTTTATCATCATAGTCTAATATGGCAACTTTAGCACCTTCTTTTAAGAAGACTTTGGCAATGCCAAGACCATTACCCATGGCGCCACCAGTAATAATGGCGATTTTGTTTTTTAGTTTCATTTATTCATCTCTTTCAATTTCAATGATGTCTAAAACATCACCGGTTTTAACGCCAAAGGCATTACCTTCATCTGTATCGATGTGCATCTCTAAAAGAGATGGTTCTAGTATTTTCAAATGAACATTATATAAGATTCCACCTTTTGGTCCATCAACTTTGACTTTAACTTTTTTTACACCTTCTAAGTGATACTTTTTAACTTCTTCTGGACTGATATGAATATGACGATTGGCTAAAATACATCCTTTATCTAGGTGTAATTCACCTTTTGGTCCAATTAAGGTTATTGGGCTTGATCCTTCTAAGTCACCAGATGTTCTAATAGGTGGATCTACTTTTAAAGTGTAGGCATCAGTTTTAGAGATTTCAATTTGGGTATAATTTCTAAGTGGTCCAAGAACTCTAACATGATTAATTTGTCTATCACCATTTTGAATAGTAACAAATTTATCTGATGCGAATTGACCTGGTTGACGAAGGTCTCTAACTTTATTCATTGGTTCATCGCCAAATAAGGTTTTATAATCGTCTTGTGTTAAATGAACATGACGATTAGATACTCCTAATATTACTTGCATATATAAATCCTCCTTTACTCTTTAAGTATAACATATTTTAGCAGTTTATGAATATATTTATATGGAAAGGATGATTAAATGAACAATAATTTTGTAAACCAAAATGGATTTCCTGGTAATCCAATTTACAGTGGTAGTGGAAATATACCTAATCAACAAGTACAGATGAACTATAATGTACCGGTCGAACAGTCTTATATTGAAAATATTTTAAGATTAAACCGGGGTAAAAAAGTTGAGGTGTATGCTTCTTATCCTGATTCTAATGAATGGCGAGATAAGGTTTTTAAAGGAATTATTGAACAATCTGGACGTGATCACATTATTTTAAGTGATCCTAGCAGTGGTAATTGGTATTTAATTTTAATTATATATGTTAATTATATTAAGTTTGATGAGCGAATTATTTCTGACCCAGAATTTTATCCAACTAATTGAAATACAATAGGATATTTGTTATAATGTTTTTAAGGTGATGATATGGGTGCATTTATTGTTTTGACATCAATTTTACTAGCACTAAGTTTACTTATTATTTGGGTAGCAACTAGTTTTAATCAATTCCAAGTATTAATTATTAGAATAAACGAAGCCGAAGCAAATATCGATGCGGTACTTAGAAAAAGGTTTGATTTGTTAAATAAATCTATAGATATAATTAAAGCTAATACGAAGACAGAAGATGATGTTTTAGGACAAATTGTAAAGTTACGTTCTAGGAAATTAAGTAATTTTGATTTAGATCGAAAGTTATATGATGCTTTAAAGGAGTTTGAAAAGTACAAAGAAGAATATCCTAAACTTAAAAATGTAGAGTCATTTATGAAAATAGATATTGCTTTAAATGAATCAGAGGCAGAGATTGTTGCTTTCAGAAAATATTACAATGACATCATTACAGATTATAACAAATTAGTTAAATCTTTTCCAACAAATATAATTGCTGTAATATTTAAATTTAAAAGCAAACTTTATTTTGATGGTAAGGATATGAATGACGAAATTGTCGATGATTTTAAATTATAAAAAGTTCCATTATCTGGAACTTTTCTTTTTGCGACTACGGAGATGTTTAAAAATAATAAATAAGATAATTAAAGCTGTGGCGCCGGCACAAGCATATATGATATATGTTTCGTCTTTTTTGGTTTGTTTTTTGGCTTTTTTAGTTTTTTCTTCTGTTTTAATAACATATTCTCCATTTTTAGTATATAAGTAGTTTTCTCTAGCATATCTAGCAACATAATCTTTATTTTGTAGTTTGGTGATTTCAGTTTTTAGTTCACTGGCATCAGTTTTTAAAGTACTTAGTTTATTACTAAGATTGGCTTCTTCATTTTTTAATTTATATAAATCCATCGTTGTAGTAACTAAAGTGAAAGCACAGTAGATAATGATAAAAATAGCAATTGGGCCAAAGACAACGAGACGTCTTTTAGCTTTTTTTGGTACTTTTTTCTTTGCCATTTTATCACCATCTTTCTAGTAAAAGTATAGCATTTTTCACTTATTTTTACAATGAGATGGATTTTTTTAGACAATTTGTTTACGACTTTTAGAAAAAATTTTTTTAATTTTATTTTTAATAATATTTTCTAGGATATATCCTAAAATAATCATGATTAGTTCATAGGGATGAAAGGTGGCGTTATTTATTTTTAGAAGTAAGATAAAATATATTAAAACATTTAAAAAAACTACAAAGGTGGTGCCTATTAGCTTAATAATTTTATGTGAATTATAAATTATTTTATGGTTAATATCTAAAAATACTGAAAAAAATATACCATATATGAAGGAAAAAAGAAGAGAAATTATTTGAGTATTTAGAGGCATTATTTAAATAATTTACTTAAAAGTCCGCCATCTTTTTCTTTATTTCCTTCTTCTGTATAGGTAAGGCTATCTACTTTACCTTTAATTGAGACATTACCTTGATAGGTGTCTAGTTTGATGATTTCTAAGTCTTCTCCTTTTAATGTGATATTGCCCATACTGGTTTCCATAAAAAATTCATTTTCATCGAAGTTATCTATTTTTTTGACACCGGTAATAATGATGTTTTTTCTTTCATTAATGGTAATACTATGATTTAATGAGGTTATAACACTATCAATTTTGTCCATAAAATTTCCCCTTCCTAGGAAATTATATGATTTTGAATCTAAAAAAAGACGAACTATTCGCCTTTTTCTTCTTTAACTTTTTTATACTCTTCAAGGATGGCGTCTTCGAACATTTTACGGCATTCTGGAGTAATTGGATGTGCGACATCATGATAAGTTCCGTCACTGTTCTTACGACTTGGCATGGCTACAAATAAGCCATTATCACCCTCGATAATTCTAATTCCGTGAATTGCGAAGCAGTCATCTACTACAACTGATACGATACCACGCATACGGTTTTCACTGTCGACTGTACGTACGTTGACTGATGTAATTTTCAAGCTAACCTCTCCCTTCTAGCATGATTTCATTTTCAGTATACAATATTTTATTTAAAAAATCAAGTTTATTCATATATTTTAATGGTTTTTGTTATAATATCGGCATAGGAGAAGGATTTTATGCTTTTATTTTGGACCAATTCGATTAAAAAAACACAATTATATAGTTTGATTATTTTAGCTTCATAAGTTTCTGATTTGTTTCGACCTAGGTTACATTTAATTTTAACTAGTTTATTCAAATGGGGTTTTAGGGCATCTTGAATGTTTTTTAAGTTATAGGGCTTTTTAGCGGGGATAACCAACATACATAGTTCCTTTCGTAATAATTCCTCCCATTCCATCTTTACCATATTTAGTTCTATCGAGAATATCTTTAATATCAATATCTTTATTAATATCTGACAAACTCATTTTGGCAGCGACGATAGCAGGATCTAGGGCGTGAATGTTTATGCGTTTAGGACTTGATGCGAAGTTAGCTCCAGCTCTGATTAATTCTTCATAGTATGATGAACAACCACCGGCTATAACGATTAATTTTTCATGGCTATTTTCATATTGTCTAGCTTCTTTAATGGCATCTGAGAAGTATTTACTATTTTTATAAGCATCAATATTATCTTGACTACCTTTTCTTTTATAATAGGCATCGTGACCGGTGATAACAACAATATTAGGTTTATATTCGTTTAGCCATTTTTGCATGTTTTTTGGCATATTTTGTTCATCTTCTCTAATACCCATAGCCCATATATTTATATCATTATAGTAATCTAAGCAACGTTTTAGAAAGTCGGGGTCACTATCAATGTGGAGAATTTTACCAGGAAGATAGAAAAAATCATTTCTATCTAATTCTTCACCTTGATGAATTCTTTCTAAAAATGGTTTTTCCCCTTCAATATCACCACCTTCGTGTTTTTTGAGGTCGGATAGTTGACTGTCAACAAGTAGTCTTACGTTAATTCCTTTTAATTCACACATGTCACCTTCTATTTTAAGTATTTTAAAGATGATGTCATTATTATGTGAATTGCGGGTTACTAAATCACCTACTTTAAATTCCATATTATCACCCAAATAAGTATATGCTTAAGTTTTTGTTATATAACAAAAAGTCTTATTTTTTTAAGACTTTTGGGGCGTTAAAAATAATTTCTTCACTATAATACTGATCTGTTCTAGCGGTTTCTTGCCAATGATAGGTGTCGATGATTTTATCAAATTCTTCTATTCTTTTGGTAGGAATGGTTATTAATGGTGTGTCTGTTTTTAAATATTCAAAGGAGTCTTCTAATATTTGCTTACTATAGCCTTTTTTTCGATAATCTTTGTTGACAAGTAAAGTACATATTTTCTTTTCATCAGTATTTTTTAAGGTGGAGAGGCTTACTATTTCCAAACCATCTAAATAGAAAATTATATCACCCTCTCCTTTTAAAATTCTCGGGATATTTACGGTATAAAACCATTTTAAATAATTAGGATATTGGTCTTGATTATACGTTGTTTGCATGTATACAGCTAAAACGGCTTTAGAAAAGTTTTTGTTTGACATTTGACTTAATATATATTTTTCCATACTACTCTCCTTTTAGCTATATATTTTAACACAAAATAGTCCCTAAGTGGAACTATTTATTTAATATGGCATCTATTGGTTTAATTTTATTTACTCTACTTATGGATGTAAAGGTTATGACTAGGGCAATTATGATAGTAAATATGAACATACCTATGGGAACTAAAGGACTTTTTTGAATACCATTTAAGGTATAATACATTTTTCCAAACATTGATTGATTTAATAAACTGCAGGCGTATAACCAACCTATAGTGGCTAAAATCCAAGATATTAAACCAATGATGATAGATTCATAAGTAAATATTTTTAAAGTGTCTTTATTTCTCGCACCTAGGGCTTTTAAAATACCTATTTCTTTTTTAGAATAAGATATGGAAACACCGATAAAGTTTGAGAATAGTAATATAGCGAATAAGACAAAGATTAAGCTAAGAACTAATATATATTTATATAAAGCATCATAGGTAGTGATTACAGATGTTATATCATTTTCATGAGGTGGTGTAAAGGTGTAAAATGTGCCTATTGGATATGTATTACTAGAGATTTTGAATTTACTAAAGACGTTTTGTAAGTTGTCTATGTCATTATCATATATTTGAATATCGATTAGTTTTTTGACATTGGGTTCATATTCTTCTATATACTGATTACTTACTAAAGTACTATCTTCTATGGTTATGCCTATGATGTCTACTGGAACTTGTTTGGTAGTGTCGGTTTGATTTAAAATTAGTTTTAATTTTATATTTTGAATATTATTTGTGTTTAAATAGTTTTGAATGAAATTAGTGGCGGCAGTTCCATAGGATATATTGGTATTTTTCGATAAGTAAGTATTTAAATCATCATTTATGTTAGGATCATATTTTTTTAAGTCATTTAAGGATAGGACAATTTGATTTTTTTCTAAGGAATTTATGGTTTGGATGCCATTTTTAGTAATGATATTTGTATTTGGCGTGATATTTTTTAACTTCATAGATGATGATACGCTTTGAGGGTCATTGACAATATTTGAAAGCATCATGTGATTTAATACTTTGGTTTTGTCGGTATTTAATGTAGCAGAGTCGGTGAAGCCTTTAACATAGATGAAGTTACCTTTCGATGCGTAGTTTTCATTAAAGTAAGTATATAGTGATTCATTTTCAAAAGTGTTTTTATTTTTATAATTTTTATATAAACTATCATCGTCATTAATGATACCACTGATGGTTACACTGTCATTACCTATTTTAATTGGATGTTTCTTAGAGATTATTTCATTAATATTACTTGGTTTATATAGGGCATTATTACTATCTAAAATACCGTATTTTATCATGTAGTCAGCAAAATATTTATGGATGATTATTTCTCTATCTGTTTTAGGCATACTCCCTATTAAATTTTGAATTAAATTATTATCTTTTATTTCAATGAAGAAGTTAGCTGAAGGGGACATTTCATAGTACTGCGGTTTTTCATTAAGTTCTTCACCGCCAAAAGTTACAGATACCATTTCATCATTGTCATAAAGGGCATAAACGGGGTTTAAAGTTGATTTAGTTTCTTTTTCGATGGTTGTTAAATCATTATCTTTTAAATCTAGAAGGTCTGAGCCTTTACTTCCTAAAAATCTAGCTTTGCCGACACTATAGGTGAATTCATTATTTTCTTTCATGGTATTGGCGATAAATTTGGCATCATCAAATACTAAGCAGTTTATAGTAAAGCCCATGAATATTAGAGCCATGGCAGTTAGGATACAGGTCATAAATAGTCTAAATGGTTTTACTTTTAAACTTTTGAGAGCCATTTTAAAGGCATAATTAAATGGGAGTTTTGATTTTGTTAATTTAAAGTCTTCGGTGTTCATTTTCTTTTCAGGGTTGGTGTCATGAATAATGTTTCCATCAGATAGTTCGATTATGCGATCGGCATAGTTGGCAGCAGATTCCATGTCATGAGAGACAACGATGACTAGTCTTTCTTTAGATATTTCTTTTAGAAGCTCAAATATTTGTTTACTGGATGTTTGGTCTAGATTACCAGTTGGTTCATCGGCTAGAATTATTTTAGGTTTTTTGATTAAGGCTCTAGCGATGGCAACTCTTTGTTTTTGACCACCAGATAGTTCATTTGGTTTTCTTTGGTCTAAACCTTCTAGACCGAGTTTGGTTAGTAAGTTATCAATGGTTTCTTTTTTTATTTTTTTATTTTGGAGTTTAATAGCAATATCGATGTTTTCATAGACAGTATACTGCTCTAGAATATTGAATTCTTGAAATATAAAACCAATGTAGGTATTTCTATATGAGTCATACTGTTTGTTATTAAAAGTACTAATGTTTTTACCATTTATTAAAAGTTCCCCACTAGTTATGGTATCTAACCCGCCTAAAAGATTTAACATAGTGGATTTACCACTACCAGATTTTCCGGTGATGAAAATCATACCACTATTTCCTATTTTTAGGTTTATGTTATTTAAGGCTTTTGTTTCTACGCCTTTTTTAGTTTTATATATTTTATTTACATTTTTAAATTCTATCATTTTAGCCCCTACCTTTTATTTTAATCATATCACATTTTAGTTTTGAAGTATAGAAAAAGTTCTGACGAATCAGAATTTTTAGATTTTTAAATATTTTTTTACTGCACGCCATGAACCAATCATACCAACGGCAATACCAATGGCAAGTAAAATAAGAGATGTGATATAAACAAATGGTACTGGTTCGATTAGTTTGATAAATGGTGAGAATAAATGACCATCAAAGTTACGATATAGGCTATTATAACCATAAATAGTAATAAGTATTGGAACTATTGAACCTAAGGCTCCTAATAGAAGTCCTTCAATGATAAATGGTATTCTTATATTTAAGTTAGATGCACCTATTAAACGCATAATACCAATTTCTCTTTGTCTAGAGTTTATAGTAATTTTAATGGTATTAGAAATTAAGAAGGCAGTAACTAAAATTAGGGCAATGACGGCACCAATACAAATTTTATGGACAAAGTCAAAAACTGATACTAGTTGTTCAACCATGCCTTCACCATATTTAACTAAGGTGATTCCCTCAATTTTTTCAATTTGGTTAGCAACATTTTTGATTTTTTCAATGTCTTTGACTTTAACTTGGAAAGTGTTTTGAATTGGATTTTCATCATCAGTCCAGTTTTTCATAATACTATCAAAGACATCTGATGATTCACGCATTTCTTTAGTGATGTCTTGTTTAGATCTAAATTCATAAGTATCGACATTACTAATTGTACTTATGGAATCTTTAATTTCATCTATTTGTTCATTAGTGGCATTATTATCAATAAAAGCAACAATGGTTACGTCTCTTTCAACTAGTTTTGTGAAGTTGTCAACGTTATTGGATAATACTATGGATACGGCTACAACAATTAAAGTTATCGTTATACAGGAAATTGAGGCGAATGAGAGTGAAAAGTTTCTAAATACACCTTTAAAGGCGTCTCTAAAGTTTCTTCCAATAATTCTAAATGTTTTCATTGTTATATGTTCCTTTCGCATCATCTTTTAAGACTCTTCCTGAATCTAAGACAATAACTCTTTTATTCATTCTTTTAACGATATTAATATCGTGAGTAACCATAATAATAGTCGTCCCAAGTTTATTAATTTCTTCTAAGACTTCCATAATTTCCATACCAGTAGCTGGGTCTAGATTTCCAGTTGGTTCGTCACAAATTAATAGTTTTGGACCATTGACAATAGCACGGGCTATGGCGACACGCTGCTGTTCTCCTCCAGATAGTTGTGATGGATAGTTTTTAATTTTATTTTTTAGTCCAACTAATTCTAGAACTTTTAAAACTTTAGCATGAATTTCATCCTTAGGTAAACCAAATATTTCTAAGGCAAAAGCGACATTTTCATAAACAGTTGATTTAGGTAGGAGTTTAAAGTCTTGGAAGACAACGCCAATTTTTCTTCTAATTTTATATACTTTACCATTTCTAAGTTTACCAACATCAATACCACCGACAATTATTTGTCCAGATGTTGGTTTTTCTTCACGGTAAAGCATTTTAATTAGGGTTGATTTACCACAGCCAGTTGAGCCAATGATGAAAACAAAATCACCTTTAGCAATGGTTAAGTTTAAATTTTGAATAGCGGTGACGCCAGTTTTATAGGTTTTTTTGACATTGGTCATTTTTATTAAATCCACTATATCACTTCTTTCTAATTAAGCTTTATGTCCCCTTATTTCATATGTATCGATGACTATTACAAAGGCTTCAGGGTCTAGTTTTTTTATGGCTTCCGTGGCGACAAAGTATTCTCTGGTAGGGATGGCGCATAGAAGGACTTTTTTTCTTTTATTAGTATATCCTCCTTCAGCATCAATTTCAGTAACACCACGGTTTAGGCTTTCCATAATAAAGTCTTTAATTGGTTTTTCTTCAGAGGTAATGATTTCTAATGTTTTATATTCAGAAATACCTAATATTACTCTATCACTAATGATTCCAGATGAATATAAGGTAATAAATGAATAGATGAATGATTGCCAGCCAAAGAAGATACCACCGGCAAGCATGATTAATCCTTCTGAATAGATATTGGCTTTGCTATAAGGCATTTTACCATAATTTGATAGTATTTGTTTTAAAACATCAGTTCCACCTGTTGTAAAGTTATTTTTAAATACCAAACCGGTTCCAATACCACTAATTAAAGCCCCACAAAGGGCAATGACAATCATTTCTGTATCGCCTAAATCAATATATTTTGGAAAAAATTCAGTAACTTTAACTAAAACTGGGTACAAGATAGAACCAACAATAGTTGGTTTTGTCTTTTCTGTTCCTAGGAAGACAAAACTAGCAATTAATAATAAAACATTGCCAAGTAAAATGACTAATGAGGGGTCTAAGTTAAAAAGTTTTTCAGTGATGATAGATAGTCCACTTAAGCCAAAGATTAAGTTACACGGTTTTAAGAAAATGTTAAAGGCAGCTGCTGATAAAAAAATACCGATTAAAAATTCTACATATCTTTTTAATTTTTTACTACTGGTAATTTCTTTTAAAAGACTTTTGGAATCTATTTGCTTTTTTTTAGCAAATATCATCTAGCATTCCTCCTTAAATTAGCATTTATAAATTTATCTAGGTCACCATCCAATACTTTATTTACATTAGTTTCTTCACAATTTGTCCGATGGTCTTTGATTAGGGAGTATGGATGAAGGACATAACTTCTAATTTGGGAGCCAAAATTAATATCTTTTTGTTCACCCTTTAACTGCATTAATTCTTGTTTTTTGTTTTCTTCTTCAATTTCATATAATTTACTTTTTAAAATTTGCATAGCTTTAGCCTTGTTTTGAACTTGGCTACGTTCATTTTGACAGGTGACAACGATGCCAGTTGGCAAATGAGTTATTCTAACTGCACTGTCAGTGGTGTTGACGCTTTGTCCACCAGCACCACTACTGTGGAAAACATCAATTTTTAAATCTTTTTCATTGATGTCCACTTTAATGGAATCATCAATGACTGGTGTAACAGATACGGAAGCAAATGATGTGTGTCTTCTAGCACCTGAGTCAAATGGTGATATTCTCACTAATCTATGAATACCTTTTTCGTTTTTTAGGTAACCATAGGCATTTAGTCCTTTGATAATTAAAGTAATACTTTTTATTCCAGCTTCTAGACCAGGCTGCTGATCGATGATTTCTATTTTGTAATTTTTCTTTTCTGCATATCTTAAATACATTCGATATAACATATTAGCCCAATCACAGGCTTCTGTTCCACCAGCACCTGAATGGATTTCTAAGACAGCATCATTTTTATCATAGTCACCATTTAGTAAAACTAGTGTTTCTACTTCATCAATTTTTTTAGTTAATGTTTGATTTTCTTGTTCAAGCCAGTTAATGCTTTCTAAATCATCTGGAGTTAAAGTTTTAGACATTTCTAAGTAGTCATTTGTTTCATCTAATAGGTTTTTAACATCGCCGAGAACTTTTTTTTCACTATTTAATTGATTTATGATTTGTTCACTATGTTTTTTATCATCCCAAAAGTTAGGTTTAGCCATTTCTGTTTCTAGACTTTTTATATGTTCTATTTTGTTATCTGGGTCAAAGTGACCTCCATAATTCAGTTAATTTTTTTTGATGTTGTTCGTAGGTATTGATTATTTCTTTTAGTTCCATCGATGTGCCTCCTATCATTAATTCATTATATCAGATTATTACATTTTTTACTAGCTTATTTAGATGGAAAAAATATACAAATTAATTGCATATTTTTTTTATTATAAAATATTTACAATCGTAAGCTCCATTGGTTTTAACATAGTCTTCAACTTGTTTAATATCATTTATATCTTTATATTTTGGGTTATTTTTATCACAAAAGCCTTTTAGCCTTAGTTTTCCATACGCCCAATCACCTAATATATAATCATAATCTTCAAAATATTCAGTGTATTTTTGTTTAACTATTTCGTAATCGAAGGCATTTTTATAATCTTTGATTAGTTCATATTCATTATTATCTATTTTATACGTTTTCATTTTTATCACCATTTTTATTATATCATAATTTAATTAGTTGGTATGGTTAAAGATGGTGATGTGGTATTTAGATTGCCATAATAATCTGGTACACTACCATTTATCAGTTTTAAGGTTATAGGTACTTTAGTTTTTAGTTCAACTGATTTATCAAAATATGGTAACATGACTTGTTCGGTAATTTTAATATTGGCATAGACTTTGATTAAGGCATTATTAATGCCATAATTAGTCACTTCTGTCGAGATATTACTGATGACATCACCAGTTAATGAAATTTTAATGGGTATTTGTTTACCAAAATTAGAAAAGATTGGATTATTAAAAATAAAGCCACTGTTTAAGTAATATATGACACCATTCTTTAAGGATGTTTCGTCGTAATTTTCTAAAAGATCGGCTTTATATTCGACTTTTTGTAAGTCTCCTTTTTCGATATATTTTAAGTTTTGTTGAATACTTTTAGTAGCTTTTGTTAAATATTTATTAATTAAACCAGTGTTGAAATCAATAGAATTGATATTGCCATTATTATCATTAGTGATAAGGAATAATTTATTTATATCTATTTTATCGGTAATATATTTATCAATGGCATCATTAATAATAATACTAGAAAATTTTTTAGCTTCTAAAGAGGCATATTTAAAAATTGATGGCATGATTTTATTTTTGATGTAGCCAAATACTAAATATAAACTGATTAAAAAAAGTACTAGAAAAACGGCAATAAAATTAATAGGTTTTATTTGATATTTTCTTTTGAGTTTAATTTTATTCATATTTAATTATATTCAAAAAGGCTTGTTTTAAGCCTTGAATGAATTCAGATGATATATTGTTTCTAGTTTATGGTATAAGGATTAGAACTACTACCATTTCCACCTGTAATTTTGATATTAGATGAAAGATAAACTGGCGGAAGTACATCTCCATATATAGTATCATTAACAGATGTATTAAAAAAGATTAACCCTCCAAAATTTAAATATACAGTGTCAGTAGCATTACTATTTGCTGACAAAGTCCAGCCAGTAATGTTTGCCCATATAGTACTATTGCATTTATTTGAATTAGCACTATTATAATTATCAGTTAATTTTTTTATCGTTCCACATCCTGTTTGATTACTGTTAGTTCTAATAATTTCGGATGCTGTTGGTAAAGCTATTTTGCCATTCCATTTAGTCGCATTTTCATCATTTATTTGGCCGGCTAAATCATTATTATTATTTGTGACTGCTCCTATTCCCCAATCATGCGCTACTATTTGACTTTTAGCTGTTGAATTTAAACTATTATAATACGTACCATTTAAATATGTGTTTAAACTGGCTGTTGTCCAATTATTTGTTCCTGATGAATTCCAGTTTATATCATTAAGTATTGTATTTTTCATTATTTTTATGGTTCCATCACATTCGGCTGATATAATACGCCAGCCGGCTTTTTCATTATTAAATGTTATATAATTATTGGGATTAGCTCCAGTAAAGAAATATCGACACTCATACGGATCTTTTTCTAATTTAGCATTTTCGATT
>CALVRX010000016.1 GCA_944358815.1 uncultured Bacilli bacterium
TAACAAATCCACAGTGCGAGGTTTATTATATAACTAATTATATAATAAATCAAAAAATATAAATAGAAAGGGATTAATCAATATAGAAATTAATTAGTATTTCTATAAGATTAATTATACAAGGTAAACATTATGAACATTCTAGTTGTCGATGATGAAATTGAAATAGCTGACCTAATCGAACTATATCTAAAAAATGAAGGTTTTAACGTTTTTAAAACTTATAATAGTCCAAAGGCTTTAAATATAATTGAACAAAGACATATTGACTTAGCCATACTAGATGTCATGATGCCCAAAATTGATGGCTTTACTTTATGTCAAAAAATTAGACAAAAACATAACTTTCCGATTATCATGGTAACTGCTAAAATAACTGATGCCGATAAAATAAAAGGCTTAAACCTAGGCGCTGATGATTATATAACTAAACCATTCATGCCTCTAGAACTTTTAGCTAGAGTTAAAGCCCAACTAAGAAGATATACTAGCTATAATCAAAATAAAACCAAAGTCATTGCTATTAAAGACATCACTCTAGATAAAGAAAAACATGAATGTCTAAAAAATAATCAAAAAATATTCTTAACTCCTACCGAATTTTCCATTTTTTATCTTCTTGCTAAAAATCCAAATAAAGTCATAACTACTAAACAATTATTTGAAGAAGTCTGGCATGAACCCTATTATCCATCATCAAGTTCCACTATCATGGTCCATATTCGGCACTTAAGAGAAAAATTAGGTGAAAATGAAAAAAATAAATATATAACCACCATCTGGGGAGTCGGTTATAAAATAGAAATATAAAGGAGTAAATATGCAGACAAATAAATATGGAAAAGAATTAACATTTAAATTTCTAAAAAGATTATTAAAATCTACTATTTTATACACCATCTGTTTCATAATATTTTATATAATTGGACATAAATTATGCTCAATTATAACTTGGTATCCAGAAGACCCATTATATATTTTGCTAACAGGAATATTTTATCAAGGCTTTTTCTTACTCATAATCTGGTTTATTGGTTTCATAATTTTATTCACTATAACATTAATGAAATCACTATCTTATATCGACGCCTTAGTCTCTGAAAGTCGTAAATTAATCACTAAAAATAATGATAAAATCAAACTTCCAGATGAACTAAAAGAAGCTGAAATAACCATGAACCAAATAAAAAAAGAAGCCCTTTTAAACGAAAAATTAGCTAAAGAAAATGAACAAAAGAAAAATGATTTAATTGTCTATCTTGCCCACGACTTAAAAACTCCCCTCACCTCTATTATTGGTTATCTCTCCCTTCTAGATGAAGAAAAAAATCTCTCAAATAAACAAAAAAATAAATTTATTAAAATAGCCCTAGATAAATCTAATAAATTAGAAAAATTAATAAATGAACTCTTTGAAATAACTAAATATAATTCTGAAACACTAATTATAAATAAAGAAAAAATAAACATTACCCTATTAATAAATCAAGTAATCGATGAATTTTATCCAATATTAAAACAAAATAATAAAAAAATAAACTTTAATCAAAATAAGGATATATTTATCCAAGCTGATCCTAATAAAATAGCTCGAGTTTTCAATAACCTAATAAAAAATGCTATTAACTACAGCCTGAAAAATTCAGACATAAATATTGATATTCAAGAAGATAAAAATTTAATAATAACCATATCCAATAAAAGTGAAACCCTAACCCAAAATCAATTAGATAGACTTTTTGATAAATTTTACCGTGTAGATTACTCTAGAAATACTAAACTTGGTGGTTCTGGGCTTGGACTTGCTATCGCTAAAGACATAATAACTGCCCATGAAGGTACAATAACTGTTAAAAGCGAAAACAATCAGACAACATTTAAAATAGAATTACCGCGGCACAGCTCAACTTAAATATATACTTTAAAAAAAATAAATTAAATACAAAAGTTAACTATAAGATTTTTTTATATACTAAACCAAATAATGACATAAATGAAATTTCAACAACATTCATTTAAAAATTGATAATTAGTTTAAAAAAAATATATAAAATGTTATAATACAAAAAAAGTTTTATTAAAAAGATTGGTGATTAATATGAAACATTCCCCTAAAATCATAAATAATGAATTAAACAAAGATAACTTTAACTTCAAAAAAAAATTTGGACAAAACTTTATTGTGGACAAAAATATTATCCACAGTATAATTAATAAATCAAACATTGATAAAGATACTTTAGTAATTGAAATAGGACCAGGTGCCGGTGCACTAACCACCGAACTTGATAAAGTATCTAGCCATGTAATTGCTTATGAAATAGATGAAACCTTAAAACCTATCTTAGAAAAACAAAACCTCAAAAACACTGAAATTATCTACCAAGACTTCTTAAAAAGAAATGTAAAAGAAGACCTAAAAAAATATAACTATAAAAAAATATATGTTGTAGCTAATCTTCCTTATTATATAACTACTCCAATCATTATGAAATTAATTCAAGATAACTTAAACATAGATAAAATAGTTGTTATGGTTCAAAAAGAAGTTGGTGATAGATTTAAAGCTAAACCCAACACCAAAGAATATAACTCGCTATCAATATATCTAAATTACTACTTTACTGTGGAAAAACTTTTAGATGTTAGTAAAAACGTCTTCATTCCAAAACCTAATGTCGATAGTGTCGTCGTTTGTTTCACTAAAAAAGAACACAAAACAAAAGTTGATAATGAAGAAATATTTTTCAAACTAGTAAAAGATTCATTTAAACAAAAAAGAAAAACCCTAAAAAATAATTTAAAAGGCTATGATTTAGATAAAATTGAAGAAATTTTAAATAAACATAATTTAAACTTAACTGTCAGAGCCGAAGCTCTTCCAATCGAAATATTTGCCGAAATAGCTAATAACTTAAATGTAAATCAAAATAAATAATCATAACTAATGTTAAAAACTATGATACAATAAAATTAAGGAGGAATTTATATGGAAAATAACGAATATATAATTCAGTTAAACGAAAATGATAGTTATGACTTAATATTAGGAAACAAAGATATTAAAGAAAGTGAAATAAATAACATCATAGAAGAATTAAAAGCAAATAATGTAATTCCAACAGATGCTATAGTAAACACTTATATATATGATCAAGACGATACTCCAGAAATAAAAGAAAATGCTAAAAAAATAACTAAAAATAATTAATAACTCCTACCAAATAATGGTAGGTTTTTCCATGTTTTTCTTTAATTTTAATAAGAAGCATGATACAATATCCCTAGAGGTGCAATATAATGATTAATAAAAAATGGGATGAACTATTAAAAGACGAATTTAAAAAGCCCTACTTTAGACAATTAGGTATATTTGTTAAAAACGAATATGGTAAAAAAATCGTCTATCCAGAATATAAAAATATTTTTAATGCCTTAAGATACACTGACTATGATGAAGTAAAGGTCGTTATCTTAGGTCAAGATCCATATCATGGACCACACGAAGCTCATGGATTATCTTTTTCAGTTGAAGAAGGTGTCAAAAGACCACCATCACTTGATAATATTTTTAAAGAATTAAAAAATGACTTAGGGGTTGAAAGAACTAATAACAATTTAACAGATTGGGCTAAACAAGGTGTCTTTTTACTAAACTCTATTATGACAGTTGTTAAAGATAGACCACTATCTCATAAAGATAAAGGTTGGGAAACATTTACTGATAACTTGATTAAATTATTAAACAAAAGAGAAAAACCAATAGTCTTTATCCTTTGGGGTAGCTATGCTCGAAGTAAAAAAGCCTTAATAACCAATCCCAATCATTACATCATCGAAAGTCCGCATCCCTCTCCCCTATCTGCCCATCGTGGTTTCTTTGGTAGTAAACCATTTTCTAAAACCAATAACTTTTTAGTATCTCATGGTATTACTCCAATTAAATGGGGTGACGAAGATGAATGACATTATTACTAAGTTAAAACAAAATATACCAAATAATACAAGTATCGTTGTTGCTGTTTCTGGCGGACCGGATTCTATGGCACTTCTTAGCTTATTATCGCAAATAAAAAAAGAAAAAAACTTAACCATTATATGTGCTCATGTTAATCATCAATTAAGAGAAGAAAGTAATCAAGAAGCAATTATGGTAAAAAAATATTGCCAACAAAATAATATCATTTTCGAGTATATGCAAATTAATGAATATCGAGGAAATACTGAAAATTATGCTAGACAAAAACGTTATGAATTCTTTGATAAATTAATAAAAAAACATCATGCGAAATATCTTTTAACCGCTCATCATGGTGATGATTTAATAGAAACTATTATAATGCGCTTAATAAGAGGAGCATCATTAAAAGGTTATGGTGGTTTTCCAGAAAAAGCCAAAGCCTCAGACTATATCATTTATCGACCACTTATTTCAAAAACAAAACAAGAAATATTTAATTATGTTCAAAATAACCATATCCCTTATGCCATCGATAAAACTAATGAAAGCGATGAATATACGAGAAATAGAATTAGAAAATATATCTTACCAAACCTAAAAAATGAAAACAAAAACGTTCACCTAAAATTTTTAGAATTTAGTAAAATGATAAATGAAACAGAAAATTACTTTGAAAAAGTTTTAAATGACAAAATTCCTAATATATATAAAGAAAATAACATTAATATAGCTTTATTTTTAAAAGAAGAACCACTAATTCAGAAAAAAATTATTCACAGTATTTTAAATGATGTTTATAAAGACAAAATAAATTTAATAAATGATAATCATGTTAATAATATTTTATCCACAGTAAAAAGCAAAAAACCAAATCAAAGAATAAATCTTCCAGATAAAAAAATATTTGTAAAATCATATAATAATGCATGGATAGAAGAAAATAAAACTTCTAAAAAATATAATTATGTTTTAAATAACAAAATAAAATTACCTAATAACCATATTATCGAAATCATTGATGAAACAAATGACCACTCAAATTATATAACTAAATTAAACTCTAAAGAAATAAAATTACCAATTCATGTTCGAAATAGATTAAATGGTGATAAATTAGTATTAAAAGGTCTAAATAAAACAAAAAAAGTCAAAGATATTTTTATCGATGAAAAAATACCTATCACTCAACGTAATCTTTGGCCAATCGTAACTGATGCAAATGGTGAAATTATTTGGCTCCCGGGCTTAAAAAAAACTAAATTTGATAGAGAAAAAGATAAAAACTATGATATAATAATTAGGTATCGTTAGAAAGGAAGTTTATAATGAATAAAAAAGTCGTTAAAAGAGGATTATTCCCTTATATATTTCTTATAGTATTCCTACTTTGTATGTATGCCTTAGTGGGCACTATGAATACAAAAGTAAATGAAATCACTTATGGTGAATTCATGGAAGCTGTTAAAGATAAAGAAGTAGAAGAAATAAATGTTGTTCCAAATAGCCAAAGTAATGTCTATACTATTCAAGGTACATTAAAAGACTATGCCGATAACGAAACTTTTGCCTTCAATATGCCACTTACCAACGAAACTATGGTTAAACTATTAGATGCCGAAGATGAAGCAGACTTTAAATTAACAACTTCAACTGATCCAAGTTCATCTCCATTCTTAATATTCTTAATCAATATTTTACCAATGTTAATTATCGTTGGAGCTGCCTTCTATTTTATAACTAAACAAATGGGTGGTAGCGGAAAATCAATGGACTTTGGTCGTTCTAAAGCCCGTCTAAGCGGTGGTGACACTAAAGTAACCTTCAAAGACGTTGCTGGCTTAGATGAAGAAAAAGAAGAAATGTCAGAATTAATTGACTTCTTAAAAAATCCTAAAAAATTCCAAAAAATGGGTGCTAGAATTCCAAAAGGAGTCCTATTAGTAGGTCCTCCAGGAACTGGTAAAACTTTATTAGCCAAAGCTGTTGCTGGCGAAGCAAATGTTCCATTCTATTTCATAAGTGGTTCTGAATTCGTTGAACTATTCGTCGGCGTTGGAGCTTCTCGTGTTAGAGATATGTTCAAGCAAGCTAAACAAAGTGCACCATGTCTAGTATTTATCGATGAAATTGACGCCGTAGGTCGTCAAAGAGGAGCCGGTTTAGGCGGCGGACATGACGAAAGAGAACAAACGTTAAATCAATTATTAACTGAAATGGATGGTTTTGGTGCTAATGAAGGTATCATCATCATTGCCGCAACCAACCGCCCAGATGTATTAGACCCTGCTCTTTTAAGACCAGGACGTTTCGATAGACAAGTTACAGTTAACTATCCAGATGCAAAAGGACGTGAAGAAATTTTAGCTGTTCATGCTAAAGGTAAAACTTTTGCCCCTAACGTCACACTTAAAAACATTGCTAAAAGAACAGTTGGCTTTAGCGGTGCTGACCTTGAAAACTTGCTTAATGAAGCTGCTTTACTTGCTGTAAGACGTAATAAAAATGCTATTACCATGGCTGAAATTGATGCAGCTCATGATAGAGTCTTAATGGGTCCTGCTAAGATGAGCCATAAATATACCGAAAAAGAAAAACGTACAGTTGCTTATCACGAAGCTGGTCATGCCGTTGTCGGCATCAAACTAGATGGAGCTAATGATGTTCAAAAAATCACTATCATTCCAAGAGGTAGAGCTGGCGGATACAACTTGATGCTACCAAAAGAAGAAACATATCTTAGAACTAAAAAAGAATTGCTAGATTCTATTAGTGGTTACCTAGCTGGACGTGTCGCTGAAGAAATTATGTTTAATGAAGTAACTACAGGCGCTCAAAATGACTTTGAACAAGCTACTAAAATTGCCCGAGCTATGGTTACTGAATATGGTATGAGTGATCTAGGTCCAATTCAATTTGAAGAACAACAATCAAGTGTCTTCTTAGGCAGAGACTATAATAAAATGCAAAATTTCTCTCATGAAGTTGCCAAACAAATTGATGAAGAAGTTAGAAAAATCATTACTAAACAGTATCAAGTTGCTAAAAAAATTGTCAGTGAAAATATGGACTTATTAAAACTAATTGCTGAAACATTATTAGAATATGAGACAATCACCAAAGAACAAATTGATTACTTAGTTAAAAACGGTCATATGCCAGAAGAAGACATCAAAGCTCATGAAGAATTTGAAAAGACTGCAAAACAAGACGAAGAAAAACAAGAAAAACAAAAAATTAAAGAAGAAAAAGAAGGTATTAAAATAGCTAAACTAGAAGACTTAAGTTTAGAAGATTTAAAAGACATTGCCAAAGAAGAAAAACTCAAAGACTATGATAAATTATCAAAAAAAGAGTTAATTGATAAATTAAAAGAAAAACAGGACAAATAACTCCTGTTTTTTGATATAATTATATAGGTGATAAAAATGAAATATGATGTAATTATCATAGGTGCCGGACCAGCTGGACTATTTACAGCCTATGAATTAATAACAAATAATTCCAATTTAAATATTTTATTATTAGATGAAGGAAAATTTGCCCAAACTAGAACTTGCCCTATGAAAAAAACAGGGAAATGTGTTAATTGTAATCCATGTAATATTTTATCCGGTTACGGTGGCGCCGGTACATTTTCTGATGGCAAATTAAACTTTATTCCCAAACTAGGAAAAAGCGATTTATTTAAATATATGGATGAAGAAAGCGCTAATAAATTAATTGATGATTGTGAACAAATATTTAACAAATTTGGTATGGATAGTAAAATATATCCATCTAACTTAGACGAAGCAAATAAAATAAAAAGTAAAGTTGCTCTTACTGGAGCCAGATTACTTTTGATAAAACAAAAACATCTAGGTAGTGATAAACTGCCAAAATATATTGAAAATTTTACCAATTATTTAAAAGAAAAAGGTGTAAATCTTGTAGATCAAACTAAAGTAATTGATATAAAAAGCATATCTCAAAATCATCACGAAATAATTTGTCAAACCAAATCAAAAGAAATAACTTATCAAGCTAGTAAAGTAGTCATCGCTCCTGGTCGAACTGGTGCAAAATGGGTTCAACAACTTGCTGATAAATATAAAATACCATATCTGTCACAAAGCATTGAAATCGGTGTGCGTGTTGAAGTTAGAAAAGAAATACTACAGCAACTTTGTAGTGTCATCTATGATCCGACAATTTTTATAAAAACAGATACTTATAATGATGAAATCAGAACATTTTGTACTAATCCTGGCGGCTTTGTTGCCAAAGAAAACTACTACGGATATATATGTGTCAACGGTCATGCCCTAAAAGACATAAAATCCAATAATAGTAATTTTGCTTTTATATCTAAAGTAAATCTTACAGAACCAGTTACCAATACCCGTGAATATGGTGAAAGTATTGCTCATATTGCTAATGTTTTAGGTAATGGCAAACCAATAATTCAAACTTTAAAAGATTTAAAACAAGGTAGACGTAGTAATTGGAATCGTATCAATAAAGGTTTTATAACACCTACCCTAAAAGATTGTGTAGCGGGTGACCTAGCACTAGTACTCCCATACCGAATAATAACCAACATAATCGAAGGACTAGATAAATTAAATGAAATTATTCCCGGTGTCAGTAATGGAGAAACATTATTATATGGTCCAGAAATAAAATTTTTCAGTAATGAAATTGAAACCGATAATAATTTTAAATTAAAAGATTATGACATCTATTTTATTGGCGATGGTGCTGGCAAAGCAGGAAATATTGTTACTGCTGCTGCAACTGGACTTGTAGCTGCTAGAGATATATTAAATACCAAGAAATAAATTTTTTGGTATTTTTTTGTTTTTTTAAAGGAAGATAAATATAAAAGTCGTATGTTTTATATAGAGGGAGACCTCATAATAGAAAGGAGGCTATCATGCCACAAACCAAATTAACTAAAAATCCAGATGCTTTAATGAATTCTATGTTTGATCTAATTTTTAAATCTATCGTCCAAAATCCAGATTTTAGAAAATTATTGTCGTTAATAATAAGTCATGTAACAGTCTATTCACCAGGATATATTTATGAGAATTTAATTTTTGCGAATACTGAACTACCTATAGAAAATTATAAAGAGAGAAAGAAAATAACTGATATTATAGTTAAAGTCGAAGGAACTATTATTAATATTGAGGCTAATAGAACGGCGAAAGCTAGTATGATAGCTAAAAATAATT
>CALVRX010000017.1 GCA_944358815.1 uncultured Bacilli bacterium
CTCTTGCTATATTAAAATGGTTATAATTTATGTCATGTAAGAACATGTTTATTCTAGCTAAGTTATAAGTAGTTAGATTTATTTCTTGACCAAAGAAACCTTGTCTTACGTTTTCTTTACCTAATATTTTAGCAAATTTTAAAAGTAGTCCTCCTGAACCACAAGCTGGGTCATATACTTTATTTACTTCTTTTTTATCACCGATAACGATTCTAGCTAATAACTCTCCAACTTCTTGTGGTGTAAAGAATTCTCCTCCAGATTTACCAGCATTAGAAGCATACATGGTCATTAAAAATTCATAGGCGTCACCAAAGGTATCTATGGTATTATCTTGATAGTTTCCAAGTTTCAAACCACCAATGGCATCTAACATTTTTACTAGTTTTTCATTTCTTTCTTCTACGGTATTACCTAGTTTATTTCCTTTAACATCAAAGTCATCAAATAGTCCTTTAACATCTTCTTCTGAAGCTGTTCCTTTAGCAGACGATTCTATGTGTTCGAAAACATTAGCTATCATAACATTTAAGTTATCATTATTTTTAGCATTTTTTCTAACGTTACAAAATAGTTCACTTGGCAAAATAAACAAACCTTTTTCGGCTAAGATTTGATCTTTGCCCATTAAAGCATCTTTATCAGGTAAATTTCTGTATTCAAAATCTTTATAACCAGCTTTTCTTTGGTTTTCATTAACATAATTTTCGATATTTTCAGATATAAATCTATAAAATAATAATCCTAATACATATTGTTTAAAGTCCCAGCCATCAACTGAACCTCTTAAGTCATTGGCTATTTTCCATATAGTTTTATGTAGTTCTTCTCTTTCTTGTTCTTTTTTATTATTCATACATACACTCCTTACTTCTATATCGATTATAACATAAAATTAGGACACATTCGGACAAAGAGCGTGGTTTTTTATAAAAAACAAAAGAAAATCATTAATCTAATTTTCTTTTGCTATTTGGTTATAATTTCATTAAAGTTTTCGTTAATCAATTCGTGATAATAATAGTCCTGTTTTAGAATTTCTTCTTTTGAGTATTGACTAATTATATATTTTTGAATTTTAGAAAACACCTGATTTAAATAATTAATAATAACAATCAAATCATCTGTTGAGACTGATATTTTATTATCTTTATATTGAAAGGTTATATAACAAAAACCTCTAAATGTGCATTCTCCGCTTAATATAAAGTTTCTCACAATATTATGTGGCTCGTGTTCTACTTTATTTCTTAGCCTTTTTAAATTTGAAATTATTTTGTTATGATTTTGTTCTATTTTTTGAAATTCTGGTAAAATTATTTCCTTTATCTCATTAATTAATAATATTCCCGATTCTTCATCAATTAAAACTTTATTATTTTTTAACTTCTTTGTGGGAATAAATTTTAGTATAAGATCACAGATTTCCAGAAAGATATCTGACTTTTGAAAATTATCATATCCTTTAAAACAGGTTAACCTTATTAATTGATTATTGATATTTATTAAAGTATAAAAATATGGTTTTAAATTATTTATTATAATGTATTTGTTTTCTTGCATATTTACTCCTTTACTAATATTATTTAATTTCATTTTTAAATTTTAAAACTATTTATTGCATCTTTTACCATTAAAATAATCTGATTTTTTCTTTTAGATTTATCTAATTTCTTCTTTGTTAATAATATATATATTTCACTTAATTCTTGTTTCGTAAATTCTGGTATTATGTTTAAAATATATTCTCGAAAAGTTTCTACTAATATTTGTTTCATTGGACTATAGTTAAAGATTGAAAATAAATAATTACTATCTTTTAGTGAAACAAATTGATAAATTAAAGTTATTTTTTTATTCAATTTCATCTTAGTTTTTTCTAAAAAAGTCGTTACATATTTTTTGGTTATTGCCTTATCTGTACAAAATATTTTATATATGGATAAAAAATACTTGAAAAAATGCTCAATCTGAAAATCATCCTCGATATTATTATAATTACTAAACAAAGAATCCTCATATAATGTTAAAAATTGATTTCTTATAGTTTCATTTTTTTTGTTAACTGTTAGCATTTTATCAGATATGTCATAATAAAATCTGTCTATTTTTGATTGTATTATTTGCTTGTCTTTATTAAATATTTTTATATATTGTGTAGCAATATCAAAAGTTTTTATAAATAAATGATAATATTCTTCATTTCTTTTTACATTCTCAAAATACATATATGATTTTAATGATGTTTCAATTAAAAAGTCGCATATTGACAATACAAATATGTCACAAGATATAAAATATCCAAAATTATGTAAAATTGCAAGGTTTTTCAAAACATTTTTATCATTTAAAAAATCTGCTAAGCATTTATAGTTGTTTACTTTAGATAATTCTGGGTCAATTATTTTTCCATCATTTGAAATATTACTATTGAAAAAATTTCTGTATATTCCTAATACCGAGATATCATAAGTACAATTAAATATATAATCTAAATACATTCTAGCTCCATCTGTTTCTAATACTAGATTTCTATTTTTAACTAATAAGTTGAGGTTTCGTTTTAATGTCTTAAATATTTCTTCTAGATAGACTTCTTTATATTGATTTTTGCTAAACAAAACGCTATATAATCCAATTGTTATCAATCCTTGTATATTTCTATAATTCATAAGTGACTTGTTTTTTAATGCTTGCTCAGATAATTGTGTCATTGTATCACAATAATTTTTATCAACTAATTCGTCAAAATATTTTCTATTACTTATAAATAAAAATTTAAATACATTTATTGTTTGAAATAGCATATTTTCATTATTAAAATCTACAATATATCCTATCATTTTTAAATAATAAATAAAAATTATTTTTATTGTTAATTCTAATTGTTGATTGTTTATATATCTATTATCCTTACCAGCAATTAATAAATCTTTGTACATCATTTCAATTATATACAAATTATCTTTGTTTCTATTTTCTAATGATAGTTTGGAATAATCATCAAGATATTCTAATAGATATCGTTCTATAAATGTGTCATTAGCCTTCAAAGAAGTTGTTTCACTTATTAATGGAATAGAATAGTCGTTAAACTTATTTTTTCTTTGTGCTAATCTTACTTTTGAAATGTCATAAAGTGTTTGTATTCCATCGCCAAAAATAATTGGATCATCAAATGATTTTTTTATTATTAAATTTATACATTGTGTATATGCAATAAAAATGGAACTCATTTGTTTAATAATGAAAAAATCTTCATGTTTTAGATAATTGTGTTTTATTTCAAATTTTTGATAGTTTTTATCAAGCTTTTCTCCTATATTATATAAGTAAATAACTCTTTTTTTTATCTCTTTTAAAATACTATTTTTGGTTAATTTATTAGAAATATTAGCTAGTTCTAAACCAAATATTAATAAAATACTAAAAATTGACAAATAATAAAAAACAATAAAGTATGATAATTTAACATTTAAAAATTTTGTATTAGGGAAAAAAAGAAAAATTATAATTATGACGAATAAATATCCATATTGAATATAAGTGTCCATTTTGTCATCAAATAATTTTTGAAAGACTGAATTCATATATTCATTTAATGATTGTTGTTTGAAAGTTTTTAACGAAAAAACGAGAGCAGAAAATCCAATTAACCCAATTCCTGTATTAATATATAAAGAATAATATTTTGAATATATGTCTTCAATATTATATATTGATATAATACCATTTACTTGTAGTATATTAATTAAAATTGGCAAAATTATAGTACCTGAAACAACACATAATATTATTAAAATATAGATTAAAGAATTTCTATAATTAAAAAAGCGAAATTTTGTTCTATAAATGAACGATTTAATTTTTAATATATTTCTATCTATTTTTTCCAACATATAGCATCACACTCCATAATAAAATAAACAGTATCCATCTTAAAAGCAGAATACTGTTTATCTTCTATAATAATTATAACACATTTATTATATGTTTTTAAACCAATTACCTTGTTTTCATAATAATATAGTGTAAGTTTAGTAATCTAAAATAAATAATTAATTCAATTTATTAAATACACCATTTTCTAAATCATTAATGTTGTATAATGTGTCTAATTCATTGAATGTCTCTTGCAAATTACCTTTGGCATCTTTCCAACCTGTTCCATCGGTTACCCAAATGAAGGTTACTTCTTTTATGTTTGATAATTCTCTGGCTAACATTTTATAACTTCTAGCGGTTTCATTTAATTTAGAGCCACTTGAGGCATAGAAGTTAGTTTCTATTAAATAATAGTGGTTATTTTTGACTATGACAAAGTCAAATCTTTTTTTAGCTATTGTTTTATTTAAACTTTCATCGGAAATGTAAGATAATATATCAATATTAAACATTTCTTTTAGTTTATCGGTTGTAAGTTCTTTAAAGTAGGTTT
>CALVRX010000018.1 GCA_944358815.1 uncultured Bacilli bacterium
AAGGTTTAAATGAAAAAGAGGTTAAAATTGTTTTAGAGTTAATTGAATATTTTAAGCAAAAATAAAACTCCGTTAGTTTGGAGTTTTTTTGTTATTAAATGTTATACAACTATCAGATTTAAATTTAATTTTTTGATAAAATCATTTAGTATAAACATTATTTGATTTAGTTCTATATTTTTTGCATAATAATTTTTTTTAGAATATGAATTCCATAGTAATTTTATTCTATCACTTTCAACAATTGATTTAATAATTTGTTTATAGTCTTTTAAATATTCAAGAGAATTTCTTTTAATAAATGTATTATTTATTGCTTTTTTTAAAATATCTATATCTATATCATTTTTTAATTTAGTCAAAAAGAAATATATATCATAATAATCTTTCATTCTGCTATTATATTTTCCACGTTTTAAAACAGTTTCTATTTTTTCAGATAAAATTGTTTCAATATTATAACTATTAATTATAATACTTCGTTTTTCAAATAATAAAGGGTATTTAAATTTTAATTCTTTTGGCGTCACTTTATCACCGGTTGATATATCAATTTCTAAATTAACTTTAGTATTATTTACTCTGCCAGTAATATGATATTTATTTCCTCCATATTCATCATCCTGTCTTATATCGGTGATACTTATAATATCAAATTTAACACCATCTTTTAAATTAATAGACAAGATTTCATTTAAAATAGTTACCATTTTATTTTTTGAAATATCTATACCGGTAATTGTGGTATCCATATCTTTTGTTGTTCTATTTTATACTCCAAACATTGCAGCTAGCAATAATCCACCTTTTAAGATAAAATTATCTTTATATTTTGAAATTGATATTCTTTCTAAAATTCTTTCAAACATAAATCTTTGCAATACTTCATAGTGTCCAAGATTATATTTATTTTCTATTTCTTTTGCGTTTATTAGAAAATCATTAGTTGCTACCATTTCATTAATACCTCTACTATTGTATTAATTTTTTCATATATATTGAATATTTTGGCATACTCTAATAATCTATCAATATTTTTATTTTTACTATGGAAATAATAATTTAATATTCTATTTTGAAGTTCTAAATCAATTTCACCACTTATTCTATACATGTCACATATACATCTTTCGGCATTATAGACTTTTATTTTATTTCCTGAAGGACTTTCAGTTTCTATTATTCCAATATCATAATATTTTTGAGATATATAATGAATGTTATAATTGCCTCTTACTCTTTTTCCTCTTGGCACAGTAATATCTATTTCATGTGGCGTTCTATTTGTAAGATTTAAAATATAAAAAGCGGTATTAAAAGAAAATATGGCATGAGGGTATCTTTTTTGTAAAATATAGTATGGATCTTCTAATATCGAATTATCTATATATATTCCATAAGCAACTTTTCTAATTAATCCCCCATTTATAAAATTTGGAATTTGATGCTTCCCTATGCCCAGAGAAATGAATTCAGCAGTTGTTATATATCCACAATGTTTATTTAAAAATTTTTTTATTTTTTCTTCTTCAGTCATTTTTATCACCATCACGTTCGTACATACATTATAGCATTTTGTTGAACAAGTGTAAATGACAACTGAATAATTTTATAAAATTAATTTTGAAGATTATTTCAAGGTTAAAAGTGGAAGGCAGAATATTGTAGAACTAGCTAATTTATTTGAAGTATCAACTGATTATTTACTTAATTTTAAAAATGATAAAGCTATCAATATAGAAGGTTTAAATGAAAAAGAGGTTAAAATTGTTTTAGAGTTAATTGAATATTTTAAGCAAAAATAAAACTCCATTAGTTTGGAGTTTTTTTATGGATACCCTACTTTATTTACAATTATTATTTTGATTTTTATTATTTACAATGATAGATGATTTTAGTTTCATATATTTGACATCTTCTAACATTTCATTAAAGATTTTGTTTATTTTATCTATGTTCATTATGATCACCGGTTTTATGATAACATTTTAACTTTACACTTTCTATGGTTTCGACAATAGTAGATATAATTAGAACTTCTTAATTTTATTGTCAAGAAGTTGGCAAATTTTTGTAAATATAGTATAATTAGATTGGTGTTAATATGACAAAGATTATGGGGGCAACTAGTTTTAAAAATATAAATACATATGCTAATAGAGGTATGACATTAGAGGCTGATTTAAAAGCAAGTAATGACTATTACCTTATTAATGATAAAGCAGTTATATATAAAAAACCAACGCCAATTACGATTTCGAAGGTTAACTACCCTTCACGGTCTGAGGCAGTTATTAAAGAAGGTTATTTTAGGACCCCATCAACGACTGATTACAATGGAATATATAAAGGAAAGTATATTGATTTTGAAGCTAAAGAGACTAAATTAAAGACTTCATTTCCTTTAAATAATATTCATCCACACCAGATTAAACATTTGGTTCAAATATACAAACATGGTGGAATTGGTTTTTTAATTGTAAGATTTACGACTATTAACAAAACTTTTTTATTACCAATTGAAGTTTTAATGAAATTTTTAGATGAATCTAATAGGAAATCTATTCCGCTTTCATATTTTGAAGAAAATGGATATATAATTAAAGATAAGTACAATCCAAGAGTGGATTATTTAGAAGTTTTGGATCGATTATATTTTGATGGAGGTAAAGTATGAAGGATTTAATTGTTTTTTTTAAAAAAGATAAGTTTAATTTATTAGTCCTTATTTTATCAATAATGATTTTTATTGTTGGTATTTTGGTATTAGGAATTTGGATAGCATTATTAATTTTTATAATAATTAATTTATTATGGTTTATACCATTTATTAAATGGAAGAAAAAGTTAAATAATAGGAAAAAAGTTAAGCCTAAAGATAAAGAGGAGCTTTTAGATGATGAAGCTGAAAAAATTAATACGGCTTTAGAAGAAAGAAGTGAAAATATGGCTAAAAAGGGACGAAAAAGCAAGAAAAAAGGAAAGACAAAATTAAGTAAAAAAATATTGCTTGGATTTTTAATCTTTTTCTTAATATGTATTATTGCAGGAATTGTTTTCTTTATTTTTATTGCAGTTACAGCAGGCAAGTTTGATCCTGACAAGTTATATTCAAAAGAAGCTAGTACTTTACTTGATAGTGATGGTGAAGTTTTTGCCAAATTAGGTACTCAAATGAGACAAAAGATTGATTATGACGATATGAGCGAAGAACTTGTAAATGCAATTGTAGCAACTGAGGATTCGCGTTTCTTCGAACATAATGGTTTTGATTTACCACGTTTTATGAAGGCTTCATTTGGACAGCTTTTAGGTCAAAATGCTGGTGGAGCTTCTACTCTTACAATGCAGGTTTCTAAAAATCAATATACATCAGCGGTTTCTAGTGGATTTGCAGGTATTAAACGTAAGTTTACCGATATATATATTTCGATGTTCCAGATTGAACCTAATTATTCTAAAGAGGAAATTTTAGAGTTTTATGCAAATTCATATTATTTAGGTAGTGGTGCTTATGGTGTAGAACAAGCTGCTGAGACCTATTTTAATAAAAATGCGAAGGATTTAAATATTTCAGAAGCTGCAATGATTGCTGGACTTTTCCAATCACCTGTTTCATATGATCCAAATATTAATCCTGAGAACACAGAGCAAAGAAGACTTGTGGTTTTAAGTTTAATGAAAAGGCATGGATATATTACTGATGAAGAATATAAAATCGCTAAAAAGATGACTGTTGATAAGATTGTTATTAAAGGTCGCAGTGCTAATACGAGTAATGCAAAGTATCAATCATTTATCGACAGAGTAGCTAAAGAAGTAGATTCAAAAACTGGATATGATCCTTATTCATATTCGATGAAAATATATACAACTATGGATAGAGATCAACAAGATAAGATTTCAGCAATTATGGATGGTTCTACTTATAAATGGGAAAATGATAAAGTACAAGCCGGTATAATTGCTATGAAAACTGATACTGGTGAAATAGTGGCAATCGGTGGAGGTCGTAATAGAACTGGTGCTAAATCAAATAATTTAGCGACAGATATTCACAAACAAATTGGTTCTACGGCTAAGCCATTATACGATTATGGACCAGCTATTGAGTATTTAAATTGGAATACAGATCATCCAATTATTGATGATAAAACGACTTATAGTGATGGAACGGAAATTAAAAACTGGGATGGTAGATATAAAGGTATTATTACAATTAGACAGGCTTTAGTAGAGTCTCGTAATATTCCGGCTTTAAAAACATTCCAAAGTGTTCCTAATGAAGATATTAAAGAGTTTGTTACTAACTTAGGTTTATCACCAGAGGTACAAAGTAATGGAAAACTTCATGAAGCGCATGCAATTGGTGGCTATGGAAATCCAGAGACTAAGACTGGTGAGTCTCCAATGACTGTGGCAGCAGCTTATGCCGCATTTGGTAATAATGGAGTATATAATGAACCACATACATTTACAAAGGTTGTATTTGATGAAAGTGGCGAAACTTTTGAAAATGATTACAAGAAAACTAAAGTTATGAGTCCAGAGACTGCTTATATGGTGACAGATATGCTTGTAGATACTGGTCAAAATGCTTTAGGAAGATATAATAATATTAATGGAGCTCAATATGCAGCTAAGACTGGTACAACTAACTTTGATGAGAAAACAATGGAAGCTAGACATTTACCTAGCAATGCGGTTAATGATTTATGGGTTGCTGGATATAATTCTGATTATGCGATTGCTGTTTGGTATGGATATGAGTCATTAAATGATGGTCATAATAGATTTGGCTCTAGTCAAAATTCTAGATTATTCCAAACTGTAGCTAAGAATTTCTTCAATAAAGATGCGAAGTTTGAAAAACCATCTGGTGTTGTAGAAGTGACAGTAGAAAAAAATACTGGATATTCTATGCTTCCTAGTGAGAATACTCCAAGTGATATGAAAACTACTGAGTTATTTAAAGAAGATAGCAAGCCAACAGAGGTTTCAGCTAGATTTAATACTTTATCTAATGTGTCTGATTTAAAAGCAACTGTTGATGGTAATAGAGCGACTTTAACTTGGAAAGCTATTGGTACACCTGATGCTTTAAATAGAAGTTATTGGAGCCCACTTATTAACAAAGCATTTGCTTTATCTAAAGATCAAAATACTTATTTATCTTACGTTATGTCTTACAATAGCGGTAGACTTGGTAGTGTAGTATACAAGGTTTATAGTAAAGATTCTAGTGGTCTTCGATTACTTACAACTGTCAGTGGTAATTCAGCTACTGTAAGATTACCTAATACTGAATCACCTACATTAGTAGTTAAATCTAGTTACTCTAAATTTAGTGGTGCGGATAGTTCTGGTGCTGAGGTTAAAGTTGAATATAGTGGAGTTTCAGCTAGTGATGTGACTGCAACTTTAACTACTGATTCTAATATTGAATTAACTGTGCCAGCTATGTATACTGAGCCAACAAAACCAGTTAAGGTTATGCTTGATGGTGAAGATATTACAGATGATGGGGATGTAAAAATTGTACTTACAGTTACAGATGCAACAGGAACAACTGTAAATGATTATGGTTCTGTAATTGGTAATACTGCTGGCATTTATACATTTAGTTATAAGGTAACTTATCAAGGTGAAGTGGTTACGACATTAACTAAGACAGTTACTGTAAATGAGGAATAGTTAAAGCTATTCCTTTTTTGTATGTAAAAAGCACCTATTTATCAAGGTGCTTATAATATTTACATATATTTTTTAATTTACAATTTATACATTTGGGATTTCTTGCTAAGCAATAATATCTTCCAAATAAGACAAGTTGATGATGTCTTTTACATAAATCTTCTTTTTTAAATATTTTATTTAGTTTTTTTTCTATTTGAAGTGGATTATCATTTTCATTAGCTAAGTTTAAACGTTTACTGACTCTTGATACATGGGTGTCAACGGCTATACAGGGAACGTTAAAAATATTACTTAAAACAACATTAGTTGTTTTTCTACCAACGCCTGGAAGACTTTCTAAATATTCTCTATTATTAGGTAATTTACCATTATAGTCTTTAATTAATTTTTGAGCAATTTCGATTAAGTTTTGAGATTTTTTATGGAAAGTCCCAATTGGTCTAATTATATTTTGTACATCTTGAATATTAGCTTTAGCTAAATCATTTAAAGTAGGATATTTTTTAAATAATATTTCAGTTACTGAGTTTACTCTTTTATCAGTAGTTTGTGCGCTTAACATAGTGGCTAGTAATAATTCGTAGTCTTTGGTATAATTTAATTCACATTTGGGGTTTGGAAAAAGTTCATCTAGATAGTTTTCAATCATTGTCGTTGAGCCAATCATATTCAAACACTTCTTTCTTAGGTTTTTGTTTTTGATGTTTTTCTCTTTCTTTTTTGACATCATTTTCGGTTTTAATTCCTTTTTTATGCCATTCAGATAAGATTTTATCAATATAGCGCAAATTAGATACTCCATTATAAACGGCTTCTTTTAGAGCTAATTCAATAAGTTGTTCAGAATAGTTACCGTCTATCCAAGCTCCAATAATTTCATATTCCATTGGAGATAAAGTTCTACCAAATTCTTTTTCAAATTTATCATAAATAGTTGTTTTAGGAGTCTCTTCTTTATCATTAATCATTGCCATGACGAGTTTTTTATACATTTCGTCTAGATCGATATATTCTTCACAAACTTTGCCAGATTTGACAGCTATTTTCAGCATATCTTTACTAGTTAAACTATCAATTAGTTTTAATGTGTCTGGAAGTTTAATATTTAAATCTTTTGATATTTTTTCTGGATCAAATTCATTGGTTCCTAATAGATAAATTAAAATGATTAATTCTTTATCAGTTAATTTGAGCTTTTTATAATTTTGAAGTAGTGCCATAGGAACCATAATGTGACCATGTTTCATAAGTTCTAATATTTTTCCTGTCATAAAACCACCTTGTTATCTATTATAACTTAATTTTTTACTTGTTTACAATAGAACAAAAGAAAAAAATCCAAAAAAGGATTTTTTTAACTTATAGTATATGGATTTGATTGAGTGCCTGTTCCTCCTGTGATTTTAATATCTGATGAAAGATAGACAGAGGGTTCGACAGTACCCCAAAACATATTTGCACCATTATATATAATTGAACCCTTGAAGATAAGAAAGACATCTGCTACTTCTTCCCTATTTGGAGTGATTGTCCACCAATATGTAGAATTACCTGAACTAAGCATCCATGTAGTTTTTTCGCAATCAACGGAATTGTCATTAAGTAAACTATAATATGAACATCTTGGTCCATTATTTGTTCTAATGTATTCACTGACTGTTGGTAGAGCAACTTTCCCATTCCATGTCTTTGAATTTTCATTTTCTATTTGTCTTCTAATATTACTATTATCAGAATATATTGATCCTATACTCCAGTTTTTTGATACAATTTGACTTTTTGCTGTACTAGTTAGACTATTATAATAGGTCTCATTTAAATATTTATTTAAACTTGATTGTGTCCAATCATTATTGTATTTGTCATTCCATTCTCGATCATCTATACTATTTAGTTTCATTATTTTTATTGTTCCATCACATTCTACTGAAATTATTCTCCAACCTGCTTTTTCATTATTGAAAGTTATATAATTATTTGAATTTTTTCCTTTATAAAAATATCTACATTCATATGGGTCTTTGGTTAATTTTCCTTCTTCTATCAACTTATCTGCGGCTGTTTGAGTACAAGTTTTATAAAGCTCATCGATAGCTCCTTTGACATTAGTGGATTTTAAACCACTAGATGAGTTATCATATGATACTTCATTACTGGGAAAGGTTACGGCAGCATATACCCCTATTCCAGTAAACAATAATCCTATGATAGCAAATGCTATAATATTTGTTTTTATATATGATTTCTTTTTTGGCATATTATTCTCCTTACTTTTTTTCTTGAGTTATTTTGGCAAGTGTATCTATAACACATTGGGCATTTTTACAGTTTAAATTAGTTTTGGAATTATCATATGATAAACTACCGGCATTCATTTCACTTGTTACTTCATAATTATTATTAGTTTTTACTTCATTTTTATTTTGATAATTACTACTATTATTAATTAGTATTACTGATAATGTTATTAAACATATACTTAAGATGCTTCCTCCAATTATTATTTTATTCTTTTTCATATTTTTCTCCTCTTTTCTATTTACATGCATTATAAAGTTCATCTATGGCACTTTGTACTTCTGTTGCACTCATTCCACTTGTAGAGTGGTCATAGGTTATTCTATTACTTGCGATATAGGTAGCGGCATATACTCCACCTACTCCAAAGACAAATATTCCTAGTATGATTCCGATTAAATATTTTTTAGAAAATTTCTTTATTTTTTCTTGCATATTACTTACTTCCTTTCTTTTATTTTTTTCTATCTTGTTTATATTATATCACATTTTTGTCGTATAGAATAGCAAAAATTAAGAAAAATATATTTTATAGATACAATTTTTATGGTGATATAATATGGAATTTAAGAAAATAAAGGCTATTCGGGAAGATAACGATTTAACTCAAGCTGAAATAGCACGAATGCTTGGAGTTAATAGAGGTGCTTATTCTTTATGGGAACTTGGTATTAATACTATTCCTTTAAATTATTTGAATGATTTTTGTAATCTTTTTGATTTAAGTATGGATTATGTGGTAGGAATTACGAAGGTAAAAAATTACACTTTAGTTAATAGGAATATTGATATTAATGTTTTGGGGCAAAGGTTAAAATTTATTAGAAAAAAAGAGAAAAAAACGCAGGAAAATATTGCGTCGCTTCTAAATACAACACACTCTACTTGGAGTGCTTATGAGCATAGCAAAGTTTTAATTCCGACTATTTTTATATGGAAATTTGCACTAGAATACAATTGTTCTATCGATTGGTTATGTGGGCGAACACAATAAAAAAACTACGAAAGGTAATTATTTTCGTAGTTTTTTTATTATTAAGTTTATTTTTACTAACTTTTTTCTTGATATTCATCTATAATATAATCAGTTATAGAGTCTTTATCGTTATGTAATTTACCAATTAAGATTTTATCTTCCACATCTTTTAGTATTGGTTTTAAAAATGAGCCGGCTTCTTTATTTAGTATTTTACATATTTCCATTGGAGATAAAGCTATATCTAGTCTACTTTTAATAGGAATTTGGGCATGTTTTTCATTTAATAATCGTTTATCCACATCTTTTAATTCAGCTGCCATAGTACATATATATAACCCATAATTATACAATGTATGATTGTCTAAGAGGTCTTGATCTTTAACTTCGTTTATTTTTCTGATACTTTCTTTTTCAATTGAGTTAAAGTTATATTTATCTATGGCATCTAGTTGAGCCCAAGTAACTATCATTGAAGGGGTTATTTTGGCTTTTTTTAAGTTAGGAATATCTAAATAGTCAGTTAATTTTAAATCGATTAAGAGTTCGATTCCATAGGCTTTATTAGGGCTAGAAAAAATTAAATCTAATTCGTCTTTTTTCCGGTCTTTAGATAATTTGCGCAAGAGATGTCCATATTTTCTAATATATGTTTTTAGTTTTGGCTCTAATGTAAAGTTCAAAGTTGTTGCAAATCTAATGGCTCTTAAAATACGAAGCGCATCATCTTTAAGACTGATTTTAGGATTACTGACAGTTCTGATTATTTTATTATCTAAATCTTGTCTAGCTCCTATTAGATCTATTTGTTTTCCTTCTTTATCAATACACAAGGTATTTATGGTAAAATCTCTTCTTTTAATATCTTCTTCTAGGGTATCAACATATTCTATTTTTTCTGGTTTACGATGGTCTTTATATTTAATTTCTTTTCTAAAAGTAGTGATTTCAAATTTAACTTTTTCAAAAACGATAGTGACTGACCCATATTCTGAATTTGTGGTAACGACTTCAGAAAATATTTGGTGTAATTCCATCGGTGTGGCATCAGTACATATATCAATATCAGTAAAAGTTCTTTTTAAGTATAAATCACGTGGATAGCCACCGACCATATATGCTTTATATCCATAACTACTAATTTTTTCTAATAATCTGATTGCAGTTTCGTACATTAAATCATCCTTGTATTAAAAAAAGGCGTCAAAGCCTTAGTTTAAAGCATCTTTTAATTTTGCGCCAGCTTTGATAGAAACAGCTGTTCTTGCAGGAATAGTTACAGCCTCACCTGTTCTTGGGTTACGACCTTGTCTAGCATCTTTATGTTGAGCAACAAATGTGCAGAAACCAGTTAAAGTAACTTTTCCTTCGCTTTTTAATCCTTCTACAATTCCATTTAATACAGCATCTAATGCTCTAGTAGCATCTGCTTTAGTCATACCTGTTTCTTCGGCAATATAATTTACTAAATTTTGTTTTGTCATTTAAATTTACCTCCCTTATATTGTTAAGCTATCTTGCTTACATTTACATACTACCATGTTTAACCATAAAAATCAACACATTTTCGGTTTTTTTTACGGTTTTAGACTTTAATTTTAATGTTTAAAATAAGTGGAGTTTATGTTTATTTTTAAAGGGATTTAGTAAATTTATCAAAATGGTAATATTTTTGAAGATTAAATAACGATGGCAAAGAGATTTCCAGAGCCTTTATTGACAAGTTTTGATAATGTTTGTCTTAGTTTAAATCTAACTGTTTCTGGCATTAGTGATAATTTGGCTTGAATACCTTCTTGAACGATGACGTCTAAACTACGTCCAAAGATTTCGCTTTTCCAAATGTTTTCACTATCTGAATCTTTATCTTTCATGAGGTAGTTAATGAGTTCTTTACTTTGAATTTCAGAGCCAATAATGGGTTCAAAGGTACTTTCAACGTCTACTCTAATCATATGAATAGATGGTGCGACAGCTTTTAATTTAATACCATAACGGCTACCTTGTTTGATTATTTCTGGGGTGTCTAAAGTCATATCAGCTAAGGTTGGTGACGCAACTCCATAGCCAGTTTGTTTAACCATTTTTAAAGCGTCTTTGACTTGATCATATTCTCTTTTGGCTTCTCCTAAATCTTGGAAAAGACTAAGGAGCTGTGAACGACTAGTAATATCCACTCCAATGATTTCTTTTAAAACGTCGTTATAAAGATTAGATGGTGTTTTTAAAGTAACTCTAACGTTGCCGGTGGCTGTATCTACTTCCGATAGATATGCTTTTTCTATATATGGACATTCTTCTAATTTACCGGTTATTTGTTCAATATCTCTTAATTTATCTATTTCATGTATACTATTTCTAATAGCTTCGATATATGATTTTTTTAACCAATTATTAGGATCTAAACAGGCAACCCAATCTGCCATTTCAACATCTATACAAACAACTGGAAATTCATACAATGCTTCTCTTAAAATGTTGTAAGCATCTCGTTCGCTCATATTATCAATATTCATCGGTATGACTGGAGCATGGTATTTGTCTTTTAAGTTTTCAGCTAATTGTTCAGTTTCTGGAAGCATTGGATGAGTGGAATTGACAATGACAATGAATGGTTTACCTATTTGAGTTAATTCTTCGGCAATTCTTTGTTCAGCTTCAACATAGTCGCTTCTATCAAATTCGCCAATTGAACCATCGGTGGTGACTAAAATACCAATACTAGAATGGTCTTTAATGACTTTTTCTGTGCCTATTTCGGCAGCTTCTACAAATGGTATTGATTCTTCATACCAAGGAGTGTGCACCATTCTTGGACCGTTTTCATCTTCATAACCTTTTGCCCCATTAATGACATAACCAACACAATCTACTAGTCTAACATTAGCTGAAAAATCATCTATTTTAATGGTTGCGGCATTGCTTGGTACGAATTTTGGTTCTGTGGTCATGATAGTTTTACCTTGAGCAGACTGAGGAATTTCATCTAATGTACGTTTTCTTTCATATTCATCTTCAATGTTTGGAACTACTAGGTTCTCGATAAAACGTTTTATGAAGGTTGATTTACCGGTTCTGACAGCGCCTACTACTCCTAAATAAATATCACCGCCTGTTCTTTCAGTGATATTTTTAATAATGTCTATTTTTTCCATATTATCCCTACTTTCTTCATTTAAATATATGATGAAAAAAAGAAAATATGAAATAGTTTAAAATTTTATTCATTATAAAGGGTTTGTCAATATATAAATTATTTATTTAATTAGAGTTTAAAAAGACATTGATTAAATCATTTTATCAATGTCTTTTGGTACGTTATCGTTAACAACAGCATCAATAATTTTCTTTTTATTTTCTTCGGAAACTTCTCTGCCTGTCATTTTACTTAATTCACTGATGACTTCTCTTAAGGTTCCTTCGTCTTTTAAATTACCATCTTGAAGTTTTTTTGCTAAATCTAAGATGGTTTCTTTATTTACATTGGTTTTCTTTTCTACACGTTTGAAAAAGCTATCTGAAAATGCCATTTTAAAACCTCCTACATTAATATATGCGGGAGGTTTTATTAAGCTACTGTTCTCCTTTGTTTTTAAAGTTTAATTTAATTGGTGTGCCTGTAAAATCAAAGTTTTCTCGAATTTTATTTTCTAAATATCTCGCATAAGAAAAGTGAATTAGTCCTTTACTATTAACTTGAATATTGAAAGTTGGTGGACAAATGGCACTTTGATTAGAAAAGTAAATTTTTAATCTTTTGCCTTTATATGAAGGTGGTAAATTTAAGGCATAGGCATCAGTGATAACATTGTTTAAACTACTAGTAGATATTTGTTTGTGGGCATTTTCATAAGCAGTGATAATTTCGGGCATGAGAGTGTGAAGACGTTTTTTAGTTAAAGCGGATAAAAAGACTACTTTGGCATAAGGCATAAAATTAAATTGATATTTTAATTCTTCTTTCCATTGTTTCATCGCTTTATCTTTATCTTCTACTATATCCCATTTATTAACAGCTATAACAATAGCTTTGCCTGCCTCTAGGGCATATCCAGCGATATGTTTATCGTGTTCAATAATACCTTCTTCGGCATTAATAACTAGAACGCATACATCTGATCTATCAATAGCTTTTAAAGAACGAAGTAAGCTATATTTTTCAACGTTTTCATAGATTTTACCGCGTTTACGCATGCCAGCTGTATCGATAACAACGAAGTCTTTGTCATGATACTTAAATGGGGTATCGATAGCATCTCTTGTGGTACCAGCAACTGGGCTAACGATTACTCTTTCTTCATTTAATATGGCATTAACAAGGCTACTTTTACCAACGTTTGGTCGACCAATAACGGAAAATTTAATAACGCTATCATCATAGTCATTAGTGATTTCTTTAAAATTATGGGTGATTTCATCTAGTAAGGTAGCAATACCATTATTATGTTCTGCGGATATTTCAATATAGGTATCAAATCCTAATGAATAGAAATCATATTTATATTCTTGGAAAATTTTAGCATCTGTTTTATTGATGGCAACAATAACTGGTTTCCCACTTTTCTTTAATATATCTTTTACTGTATAATCATTGGCAGTTAAACCTTCTTTACCATCAACGACAAAAACAATGACATCGGCTTCATCAATGGCAATTTCGGCTTGGGCTTTAATTTCAGCATTAAAGTTTTCTTTAGAAATATCAATACCACCGGTATCAATAAGATGGAAGCTATAGTCTAGATAATTAACGGTTCCATATAATCTATCTCTAGTTACACCTGGATTATCGTCGATAATAGCTATTTTACTACCAACTAAACGATTAAAGATTGTGGATTTGCCCACATTAGGTCTTCCAACTAGGGCAACTACTGGTTTTTGCATTTTATCACCTACTTTGCTATAATTGTACTATTTTTTTTAATTTTTCTAGCTTCTTGACCATAGACTATTTGACTGTTTTCCAAAATGATACCTAAATCTATAGAAGAAATTTTTGTTTTGGCTTCCAAATAAAATTGAGATTTTTTTTTGTAAATAGAGAATGATTTTAATATTTTTTTATTTAAGGTGAATAGGTCATCTATTTTATATAAAAAAGAATCTTCGATAATTTCAATGTTAAATTCTATTTGATTATTAAAATAATCTAAATATTCTAAATCTTCTTTTTGCATTTCAATAATTAAGCCATAGTTTTGATCATGATATATGAAAACATTATAATATCCGCTGATGTCTATTGAATGATTTTTTATTATTTTAAAAAGTTGTTTTTGGATTTCATCATAATTTTGTAAATCGTAGTTTTTTAAATAAAAATCACCTAAAATCATAATGATATTTTCATCTATTATAAGTTTCATTTTATCACCTAAAGTAGTGTATGAAACTTTGTTGTAGATGTTATTAGTTACATAGTTCTTTCAATTTTTTTATGAATTTCTTCTTTTCCGTCTTTAGTAACACTAGAGAAAGTGACGAATTCATCACCAACTACTAAATCTAGATCATTTAAAATCATATTACGTTGTTTCTGTCTTGAAGTGATACCAATTTTATCTACTTTAGTAGCAACAATGGTTACAGGAATTTTATAATATTTCAGAAAATTGTACATAAGAATATCATCGTTAGTTGGTCTATGACGAAAATCTATTAGTAAAAAAACACATTTTAAATTTTTTCTATTAACTAAATAGTCTTCTATCATAAGCCCAAATTTTTTTCTTTTAGTTTTACTTACTCCAGCGAAACCATAACCCGGAGCATCTACTAAGTAAAATTCATCATTGACGTTATAAAAATTGATTGTTTGGGTTTTGCCTGGTCTACTAGATGTTCTAGCAAAATTTTTTCTATTAATAATAGTATTAATGAAACTACTTTTCCCCACATTGGATCTACCAACTAGCATATATTCTGGTTTATTGTCAGTTGGATATTGACTTCTTCTTATTGCCGAAATGGCTAAATCTACAGATTTAATTTTCATTTTAATCACCTTAACTGTACTCTAAAAGTATAGCAAAATTCATATAAAAAGTAAAGTTTGCTTAAATTTTAAAAATTTTGTTAATAATTAAAAAAATGTTGTTTTTTAAAGGATTTGAGTTTGTTTTGGCGTATGTTTATTTATGAAGGGGCTTAGAAAGGAGATATTATGAAAAAACTTTTATTATTTGTAGTAATGATGATGGTAGTATTGCCAGTACATGGTCTAGAAGATATAAAATATAAATATTATCGTTTAAACAAAGTGTTAGGACCAATTGTCAGTCTTGATGAGATTAGTAACGATTATCCTTTAATAGATAAGGATAATCCTATTGAGGGAAAATTAAGTGAATTATCACCTATTAAGCCACAAGAAAAAGAAGAACGTCAAATTTTCGAATATGATGGGTATGAATATTTAGAAATACCAAATATTGATTCGTTAGATATTGAATTAGTAAAGGGAACTAGTATTTCTAATATAAGGATTTTAACAAAAAATGGAGATATTGAAACGGAAAGTTCTGGCGATAATATAATATATAAGGGAGAAAAAAAGAATTTTAAGATAAAAGATAAAGTTTATTTAGAAGATTTAATCATTCAAGTGACAACGGCTCCAAGTGATGAACAACCACATTTAGAATTTTATTTTAAAAGTGATGATAAAATAGTGAGCACTTTATATTCTGTGACATTGTCAGATTTTACTGTTACTAATTATGGAGACCAAAGTGTTTTAAGTCAAAATATGCTAGAGAAAGTTTATTTTACTGAGAAGCAAGATAGTGACAAATTAATTTACAAGGGTAATGTGAAATTATATCAATATTTTGATTATAAATACCAAACTTATAGATTGGAAAAAGATTATTATCCTGAATATTTGAGTGAACCTTTTGAAGATTATATATATCGTGATGATAGTGATTTTATTGTGGAAAATATAGAGGAGAATGTGACTGATGTACCACAGCAAAAAGAAGTCACAAGTTTAAATAAAATAGAACCTATTAATAATATTGTGGCTAAAAAAACTATAAATAATATACCTCAAAAAATTGCAGATACTAAAAATATTCCAAATGAAGCTAATGATTTAAATAAGCAGATTAAAACTTCCAGTTCTATTAAGGAAAAACCAGTTCAATATAATAAAGTTTTAAAAGCAAATAATAAAAATAATAGTTCGAGTAAAACATATGATAATAAAATAATTACTTATTTTATGTTATTATTTTTAATTATATTATTATTATTGATGTTAAAAATTCGAAAACAAGTAAAAAATGATTACAGATGATAGATTTTATCATCTTTTTTGCATAAATACATAAAAATATATTGACTTTTTATATATAAAAATGATATACTTGATAAGTAATTTGACTTATGGGGAATTAGCTCAGTTGGCTAGAGCACCTGCTTTGCACGCAGGGGGTCAAGGGTTCGAGTCCCTTATTCTCCACCAATTTAGTAGTTTAGCCCTTATTTTTCAAGGGTTTTTATTTTACAATATCATTGTTATATCATTGTTTTTCAAAAAAAAATTTAGGAGCTGCTTTCATAGCTCCTAGTTTTTATTATAAATCCTTTTAATTCTTCGGCTATATCTTATAATTCATTTCTAAATCCAAGTGCCCAATCAAACATCCATAAACATTAATTGAACAATAATCGTTTATTTTAGTGTTTTTTCATAAGTATTTTTATACAAATAACACTGCCCAATTAAACAAATGATTTATTGAACACCCTTAATTGACCTGTAATGTTAGACCATATTGATATAAAATACAACCCCTTAATCAAAGAAGAACACAATGTAACAAGTTTTTATCTATTTAACAATAGCCTAACCGATAACTTAAAAAGTGTAACACTTGCTTAAAGTAAAGTTATAACAACATAATAACCAATATAACCACGTTGTAAGAAATATAATATACTTTAGAGATATGATATAAACCACAATACTTTTGACCAAAAGAAAAGA
>CALVRX010000019.1 GCA_944358815.1 uncultured Bacilli bacterium
CCAAAGCTCGAACTTCACTACTATAATCAATCGCAGGTTCATTCATTTCTTTATTTTTGGTAGCTTCATAATTCTTAATCAGTTCTTCTTGTTGATTTTGCACTTCTTCTATCGGTCTAAAAAAAGTAGTAGGAATATCTTGATATTTTTTCTCATCTGTACCATTTAAATTTCCTGAATTTTGATTATTTAGATTATTTGGATCGTTTGGCATATCAATCATTCCCTTCTACCATTAATAATAATTGGTTTAACTCTACAAATCTCACATATAAATTCTAACCTTTTTCGCAAGTGTTCCTCCATTCTAACTTCTTGTTTGATAACATTTAGCATTTTAATCAATCCTTTCTTTGAAAGACTTTTTTCTAAACAAGAAAAAAATCAATCCTAATTTAGAATTGATTGTCTATTTATTCTCGATACTTATAAAAAGTTCGAGTGGATTTCCCTATGGTGCTCGTGGTGGGAATCGAACCCACATGACCAAAGGTCACACGATTTTGAGTCGTGCGCGTCTACCAGTTCCGCCACACAAGCATCAAAAATATTATAACACATTTTACATAAAAACCAATATAAAAATAACTTTTTTTTACAATATCTTAAAAATTTAAATATAAAACTAAATACAATTACATAATAATCAAAAATTTATTTAAAAACTCTCTAAATTAATCTTCTCTATATAATATCAACATTATATTTTTCCACATAAAAACTTCGCATTTTTATTTCAAATACAAAGTTCTTATCATTTACACTACAAATAAATAAACATAATAAAATATAAAAACAAAAATCATACATATAGCTTCTTTGCGGCTAATAATCTTTCCACTTTTTGCAAACAAATAAAGACAAAATGATGATAAAAACACCACTAAAATATCGACAAAATTAAATCCACCTAGATCAACATTTCCATATATTACTACAGGAAGCCCTAAAACAACACATATATTAAATATATTAGTTCCAATAATATTACCAACTGCCATATCAAATTCGCCTTTTCTAGCACTCGTTACAGTCATCACTAGTTCAGGCAAACTAGTACCTATCACAATAATTATCATCGTAATATTTTTTTCACTGATATTAAACCTACTAGCCAATGCCACTGCATTATCCACAATTAAATCACTGCTCAAAGTAGTTAAGACAAGTGCTAAAACAATTAAAAGCGATGACATAACAGCACCATACTTTATTTCATCATCATTATTCTCATTCCTACCTTTATGCACTAAACCAATTAAATAAGAAACAAAGACACTAAAAAATATAATCAAAACTAAGCCATCAGCTCTTGAAAACATATTCCTAGTAAATGGATCAAAAAGTCTATCTAACATCAAGATTACAAATACCGTAGTAATCAAAAGTAAAATTGGTAACTCCTTTTTTATTGTCACATGTTTAACCTTAATTGGTCTTATTAAAGCCGCTATGCCAATAATCAAAAATACATTCACAATACAACTGCCAATAACATTAGCAAATGCAATCTGTCCATCACCATTTTGAACACTTTTAAAAGAAATCGCTACCTCAGGAGCACATGTCCCAAACGCCATTATTGTCAAAGCTACTAGCATTTTTGGTACCTTAAATCTTAATGTTAAAGATGATGCCGCTGTAACAAGTACATCAGCTGCCTTCACAATTAAAACCAGCCCTATTATTAATAAAATTAATTCTTTCATTCTTCCTCTTTATACTTAGAAGTAAACAATTCCTTAGTATCTTCTATTTCATCGCTTTCAATTTTTGGCAAATCATCTAATGATTTAAGCCCAAAATAATCCAAGAACTGATCAGTTACTCCATATAATAATGGTCTACCAGGTAATTCAGACTTACCAACTTCTTTTATTAAATTTTTTAAAACAAGTTTTCGCATAACATAAGCTGAACTAACACCTCTAATTTCATCTACCATAATTCTAGTAATTGGCTGATTATAAGCAATAATTGCTAAAGTCTCTAGTGCTGCCGGACTTAAAGTATCAGAAACCTCTTCATCAACTAAGTCTTTATAAAAATTCGCATGTTCTTTTTTTGTCACTAATTTATAATTATCATTATACTTTTCTAACTTCAAACCTCTATCTTCACTATTTAAATCTTTTTCATAATCTTCTATTATTTTTTGTAAATCTTCCTCAGACACTTTCAGAATTTTTAACAATTTTTCTCTAGTTATACCTTCGTCACCGCACACAAATAATAATCCTTCTAATACAGCTTTTAAATTCACCTTACACCTCCCCCTTCGCACATAATACTATTTCATCTAAATTTTTATCCTGTTTAATTAAAAGCCTTCCTTTTTTAGCCAAATCCAAAACAGCCAAAAACGTCACTACTACATAACCTTTATTTCTAATATCAAATAACTCAGTAAATTTCATAGTTCTTTTTTTATTCAACCTTTTCATAATATCAAAACATCGTTTGCCTACTGAATATTCTTTTTTAGTAACCACTGTATTAAGTGGCTTTTCCCAATTTTTTCTTTTTTGAAACAGCATAAAAGCCTCAATCAAATCATCTAATGAAATATCATCATCAATAACTACCTTACCATCATTAAATAACCGCATTTCACTAGGTATTTTAGAATACATTAACTTTCTTTCTTGCTCCATATCTTGAAATTTCATTGCCATTTCTTTATACTTTTGATACTCAATCAACCGGTTAATCAAATTTTCTCTAGGATCCTCTTCATAATCATCAGAATCATCACTTTCTTCATTAGGTAATAATTCCCTTGATTTCATTTCGATAAGTTCTGCTGCCATCACTAAATATTCACTATCTATATTTAAATTAAGATTTTCCATACTTTCTATATATTTCAAATACTGTTCCGTAATTTCCGATATTTTAATATCAAATATATTAATATTTGCTTCTTTTATTAAATGTAAAAGTAAATCAAGTGGTCCTTGAAATTTATCTATTGTAAAATTATACTCCATATCACCATTAACTCAAGTTTGAAAACTTGATTCCACCTCACTTTCCTCTTATCATCAATTATAAACACTTTAAATAATTATAACATTTTATAAAATACAAGTTCAAGTAACACTAATATTATCCTTAAAAAATAATAAACTTTATTATAGAAGGAGATTCACATGATAGCACGAATAATTTTCTTTTTAATTGGCTTTGGCTTCAGTATTATTGGTTTTGTTTTTATCATCAGTTACTTAAATTTAATAACTATTGGGTATACTTTTCAAGAATATGTAAATTTTATAAGTAGTAATATAGAGTGTTTAATTGGTCCAATTGGAATATTAATAACAACACTTTCAATATTTATACCAGGAGGTAAAAAAAATGAATTACATATATGATGTCTTATTAAATTTTCAAAAAAATTATTATGAATTCTTTGAATGGAATAAAAAAGATCACATAGACCATATGCGCAAAGTCCCAATTATTAAAGTTAGCAAAAAACAATTTTTAGAAATTAAAAATAATATAATTGAACTTGAAAAAAATTTCATAGATAAACTAAACATGAAAGCAGAAACCTTTAAAAAAAATAATATTACTAAATCTCCATATATTTTTATTATTGGCACTGAATATGATTGTATAGCTATAAAAACAAATAAAAAAAATATTGTCAATTACAAAAGTTCTTTACAACCAAGTGAACAAGAAGAAATTCTAAAATTACTTAAACTACAAAAAGAAATCCACCTTAACTATACAATTATCAAAAAAATACCACAAAATAATTTTAAAACTAGATTTGAAATAGAAAACAAAAACTTAATATTAAAAGAACTAACTAAAATTTATAAACAAAATAATACTCAAAAAATCAACTACTTATATCTTGAATGTTTCAATAAACAAGAATTAAATATCGATAAAGCCTATACAAAATTAAAAAATGAAATAGAAAAATCAAATAAAAATTTTAAAAAACTATATAACATCTTTAAAATAATTAACCAAAAATAAAAAGGATTGCAATATCCTTTTAATTGAATAACTGAAAAATAAATGGCAAAGCAATAATAAATACAACTATAACCACACATAAAATTGTTAAAAATTTCTTTGTAGCTTTCTTATCTGTAATTAACTCAATATTTTCATCTTCCTGTTTTTGTGCCATAACAGTCTCTGGGGTTACTGGCATTACAGGTGGAATTGGAGTATTTACTGTATTAGTTGAAGTTGAATTAATAGATGATCCTACGGGATTAACTGTATTTAAAGCCTCTGCTGGCACTCCCTGCATTGTTGGATTAACCGTATTTAAAGTTTCTGTTGGCGCTGCTTGCATCGTCGGATTAACCGTATTTAAAGTTTCTGTTGGCGCTGCTTGCATTGTTGGATTAACTGTATTTAAAATTTCTGCTGGCACTCCCTGCATTGTTGGATTAACCGTATTTAAAGTTTCTGTTGGCGCTGCTTGCATTGTTGGATTAACTGTATTTAAAGTTTCTGTTGGCGCTGCCTGCATTGTTGGATTAACCGTATTTAAAGTTTCTGCTGGCGCTGCTTGCATTGTTGGATTAACCGTATTTAAAGTTTCTGTTGGCGCTGCTTGCATTGTTGGATTAACCGTATTTAAAGTTTCTGTTGGCGCTGCTTGCATTGTTGGATTAGCCGTATTTAAAGTTTCCATTGGAGCAGTTTGCTGAACCGTAGACTGACCAGCATTAACTGATGGATTAACCGTATTATTAACTTGATTAGCAAAATCAAAACTATAATTCATTGTTCCCTGAGTCTCACCATTATTCATTGTATTATTTTTGTCATCCATATTAATAATCCCTCCATATTCTAAAACAATTATATCTAAAATACACAAAAAAGTCAAAATAAAACTGATAAGTTTTAAACCTATCAGTTATTTCATATTATAATATTCACGAACTTTTTTATTAATTTCTTCTTCTATCTTAGGATTTGCTTTCAAAAATTCTTTTACATTTTCCTTACCTTGTCCAATTTTTTCACCATTATAAGCGTACCAAGCTCCAGACTTTTGAATAATATCAGCTTGTGAACCTAAATCAATTAATTCTCCTTCATGAGAAATACCAGTACCATACATAATATCAACTTCACAAGTTTTAAACGGAGGAGCCATCTTATTTTTAACAACTTTCACTTTAACCTTATTACCTATTATTTCACTACCAAGTTTAATCTGTTCACTTCTTCTAATATCCAATCTAATTGAAGAATAAAACTTTAATGCTCTTCCTCCAGGAGTTACCTCAGGATTACCATATACAACTCCAACTTTCTCTCTAAGTTGATTTATAAAAATTGCAATTGTATTTGTCTTATTAACTACTCCAGCTAATTTTCTCAAAGCCTTACTCATAAGTCTTGCTTGAAGACCAACCTGAGCATCTCCCATTTCTCCTTCAATCTCTGCTTTAGGTACTAATGCTGCCACAGAATCAATAACAATTACACTAATTGCCCCACTTCTAACTAAAGCCTCGGTAATTTCTAAAGCCTGCTCACCATTATCTGGCTGTGAAAGTAAAAGCTCATTAATATCCACACCAAGATGTGCCGCATACTGTGGATCTAAAGAATTTTCAGCATCGATAAATGCTGCCTTCCCACCAGCCTTTTGAGCTTCTGCAATCGCATGTAAAGCAAAAGTTGTCTTACCACTAGATTCTGGTCCATATATTTCAATAATTCTACCTTTCGGATAACCTCCAATACCTAAAGCTACATCCAAAGCGATACTGCCACTTGGAATTACATCTATCTCACGGTGATCATTATCACCTAAACGCATTACTGAACCTTTTCCAAATTGTTTCTCAATATCAGCTAATACTTGTTTTAAATTTTGATCAATATCACTAGTTGATTTTGCCATTTATTTTCCTCCTTTTTCACTCCTACAATGACATTTTATAATAATTAAATTTAAAAGTCAACTATTTTACGAACATTTGTTCAAAAAAATCATAAAAAAAAGGAATAATTAAATTCCTGAATCAAATATATATTTTTTATTCATTGTAAAATATTGAATTCCTGAAATAATTGAAAGAACTGCGGCCACAATAAGTAAAAAGTCAGAAATGTGAATATTCCAAAGTTCAAATGGTAAATTATAAAATAAAGTAAGCACAATACCAATCATCAAAGACGCTGTTTTAAACTTACCAGTCTTAATCGCTGCTACTACATTTCCTTTAGAACCAGCAACCATTTTTATTGAATCAACAATAGTATCTCTAACAATAACCACAACTGGAATAATTGGATGAATAAAACCTTGAGCACATAAAATAATAAGTACTGAATTAACTAAAATTTTATCTGCAATCGCATCCATCATTTTTCCAAAATCAGTCACTAAATTTCGTGAACGCGCAATATAACCATCTATAAAATCTGTAAGCGAAGCTAAAATAAATAAAATACCTGCTATAGGATACCTAATATCAACTCTAATAGATTCATTAATAAAAAGTTGAGTTACATTAATTCCCATCGCTGAAAAAGGAAATAATAAAATCAATATGATCAAAAATGTCATAAAAATTCTTATCATCGTTAACTTATTTGGTAAATTCATTTTCACTACCTACTTTCTGTTATAATAGCACCCTCAACAAAATCATCGCTATCCTCATGATTTAAAGTAAATATTAAATAAACAATTAAAATAATTAATATCATTATCACACCATAGACGACAAACATAATTATTGATGTCCTATTTCTCCTCTCAATAGTATAAGGAGACTTAATTTTTTTCGTTTGTTTTTTCTTTTTTTTTGCAGCTTTTATATCATCTAAAGAAAGTCTTGAAGTATAATCAAATAAATACTCATTAAACTCATCGATCAAATCTTCTTTATCGAGTCCTAAATATTTTGCATAATCCCTAATAAAATATTTTAAATAAAAAATATCCTTAAAAGCCTCTGTATTACCAGCTTCAATATTTTCTATCTGAGATGGCCTTAATTTTAAATCTTCAGCCACTTCTTCAATTGAAACGCCAATGCTTTCTCGGGCTTCTTTTAATTTTTCGCCAATCTCTTTCATGATAATCCTTTCTAATAATAAATAATATTTTATAAGCCATGTTCTGTACCTAAAATAGGTGGCAAACATTTATCTATTGCTAAAAGCAATCCTATAAAAGATTCTAATTCTCTTTTATTAGGCTCCCCTACCAAAATTTGGGTTTCTTACTTGTGGGGTTTACCACGTTTCACTCTTTTATTTCTAAAAGCATCGTCACTGCGGCACTTTATAAAGTATCACCATATCCAAAGACTTAGGTTAAACTTCGCCGTTAGTCAAAAAACTACCATAGG
>CALVRX010000020.1 GCA_944358815.1 uncultured Bacilli bacterium
TGATATGAACCCCGTTTCTTGGACATAGAAACGAGGTTTTTATATGAGTAAATTAAGTTATGAAGAAAAAATAGAAATATATAAAAAGAGAAAAGCGGGAGAAACGTTAAAAACTTTACAATCTAAATATGGCATCACTAAACATAATATTCAATATTTAGTATGGTTAATAGATAAGCATGGATTTGATATTCTTAGAACAACAAAAAACAAAGAGTATCCAAAGCAATTTAAGGAAGATGCTATAAATAGAGTCTTAATAGATAATGAACCAATTCAAGCTGTTGCTATAGATATAGGATTATTAAGTGATGGAATGTTACATAATTGGATTAAAAAATATAAAGAAAACGGTTATAATATAGTTGAACGAAAGAGAGGTCGTCCAACTATGGCAAAAGTAATAAAGCAAAATAAAAATGAAACTAAAGATGAAAAAATAAAACGATTAGAAGAAGAAAACTTATATTTAAAAGCGGAGCTTGAATACTCAAAAAAATTGAGAGCCGTTGTTCAAGCAAGGAAGAATCAACAACAGAAGAAAAAGTAAGTGTTGTAAGTGAACTTCGGCTAATATATCCTTTAAAGATTCTTCTACAAATATCAGGGATTGCCAGATCAGTATATTATTATACTTTGTCTAAAATTGATAAAGATGACAAAAATAAAGAAATCATTGATAAAATAAAAGAAATATTTTTCTATCATAAAGAAAGATACGGTTATCGCAGAATTAATTTAGAATTAAGAAATCAAGGATATTTAGTAAATCACAAAAAGGTTTACCGCTTAATGGCTAAATTAGGATTAAAACCATTAAAAAGAAACAAAAGAAAATATTCATCTTATAAAGGAACTGTTGGTAAAATAGCAGATAATCTTATTAATAGAAAATTTGAAGCCGATAGACCAAATGAAAAATGGTATACTGATGTAACAGAATTCAATTTAAGAGGAGAAAAAGTTTATCTTTCACCTATATTAGATGGTTTTAATCAAGAAGTAATATCTTATAATATTTCAAAATCACCAAATTTAGAACAAATTAACGATATGCTTAATAAAGCCTTTGATAATAAAGAATTAGTTGGTTTGATATTTCATTCTGATCAAGGATGGCAATATCAACACAGATCTTATCAACAAAGATTAAAAAATAAAGGTATTAAACAAAGTATGTCCAGAAAAGGTAATAGTATGGATAATGGTCTTATGGAAAATTTTTTTGGAATACTAAAAGCTGAGATGTTTTATGATCAAGAATACAAATATGAAACTTTAGATGATTTAATAAAAGCAATTGATGAGTATATTTATTACTACAATTATGATAGAATTAAAGTAAAATTAAAAGGACTGTCTCCTGTAAATTACAGGCTACAATCCTCTAATTAAAAACTATTTATAAACTGTCCAACTTTTGGGGTTCAGTTCATATTGACATCTTTTTTTATTTATAGTAATATGATTATATGAACAAATATTCATACAAAGGAGGACATAATGTATAGTAAGGAGTTTTTGGGAGGATTAGCAGAATTTTTTAAGATTTTTGCGGATGAAACAAGGCTTAGAATACTTGATTTATTAGTATCTGGAGAAAAGTCGGTGAATGAGATTTCTAGGCGACTTAATGTTAGTCAGTCAGCGGTTTCTCATCAACTTAAAACGCTTAGGGGTTCTAATTTGGTTAAAGCGAATAAAGTTGGTCAAATGGTAAATTATAGTATTAAAGATGAACATATAGAAATTATTTTGAAATATGGAATTGAGCATTTAAAGGAGAAGATGAGTGATGAGGTTTAAAATAAACAGTGATATTATAAAAATTATTATTAGTGCTGTATTTTTTGGAGTTGCTTGTTTTTTTGAAGATTATAAGACAGTTTATTTGATACTTTTGGTTTGTAGTTATTTAATAGTTTCATATGAAATATTTATAGATGCGTTTAAAAAACTTTTGAAAGGAAATGTTTTTGATGAAAATACATTGATGATTATCGCAACGATAAGTGCCTTTATAATTGGAGAATATCCTGAGGCTGTTATGGTTATGCTTTTATTTGAATTTGGTGAATATTTGTCTGATTTAGCGGTTGATAATTCTAAGGAGTCTATCGTAAAATTAATGGATTTAAGAAGTGATTATGTCAATTTAAAAAATGGTGATAAAATAGAAAAGATGGATATTAAGAAAGCTAAAGTAGGCGATATTTTTGTTGTTAAACCGGGTGAGAAAGTGCCACTTGATGGGATAGTAGTTGATGGTAAGTCAGCTATGGATACAGCTAGTTTAACAGGTGAAAGTGTACCTAGAGCAGTTTCAAAGGGCGATACGATATTAAGTGGTTTTGTGAATGGTAGTGGTCTTATTACAGTTAAGGCTACTAGTGAGGCTGAGACTTCTACGGCTAGTAAAATTATTAGTTTACTAGAAAATTCTAATGATAAGAAAACTAATACAGAAAAATTTATTACAAAGTTTTCGAGAATATATACGCCAATTGTGGTTTTACTAGCATTTTTACTGGTTTTGATACCGACTTTGTTAGGTGGTAGTTTTAATGATTGGCTTTATAAAGCATTAGTATTTTTAGTTACAGCTTGTCCTTGTGCTTTAGTTATTTCAGTTCCTTTAGGATTTTTTTGCGGAGTTGGAAGATCTAGTAAAGAAGGGATACTTGTTAAAGGCAGTGATGGCTTAGAGGGACTTAATAAGTTAGAAGCTATAGTATTTGATAAAACTGGTACGATTACTGAAGGAAAATTTGAAGTTAGGGATATTGTTAGTGATGAGGTTTCATCTTCTGAGTTTTTAAAATTAGCAGCTTATGGCGAATATTATTCTAGTCATCCAATTGCTAAATCAATAGTAAATGCTTATGACGAAAAAATAGATGAGAGTAAAATTAAGGATTATAAAGAGATTAGTGGGCATGGTATTATGGCAAGTATTTCATCTAAAAAAATTATTATTGGTAATGAAAAATTATTTGAAAAAGAAGGTATTTCGGTACCTAAAATAGATGTTTTAGGTACTGTGGTTTATTTAGCTTTAAACGGAAAATATTTAGGTTATTTAGTAGTTGGTGATAAAATTAAAAAATCGGCTTTACATTTAGCAAGTGGTCTTAAAAAAGTTGGTGTTAATAGATTAGTAATACTTTCTGGAGATAAAGAAGATACTGTTCGCAAAGTGGCACAGGAAGTTAAAATTAGAGAATATTATGCGGGATTATTACCAATTGATAAGGTAAAAAAATTACAAGATATTAAAGAAAAATCATTTACAGCTTTTGTTGGTGATGGAATTAATGATGCTCCGGTCATTAAAGAAGCTGATTTAGGTATTTCCATGGGTGGTATAGGAAGTGATGCGGCGATTGAGGCTTCTGATATAGTACTTATGCACGATGATTTAGGAAGTATTATTACAGCGGTCAAAATTGCTAAAATTACACAAAGTATTGTGAGATTTAATATTGTATTTGCTTTAGGTTTTAAGTTTTTGATGCTTATTTTAGCTACTTTTGGTTTTGCTAGTATTTGGATGGCAGTATTTGCCGATGTTGGTGTTACTTTACTGGCGGTTTTAAATGCGCTTAGGATAATGAAGAAAAAACTATAAATCGGATTTGTTCCGATTTTTTTTGTTTTTAAAAAGGAAACTTTGCATTTATCTTGTATGTTTATATAGAGAGGTGAAAATAGTGGAAATTTTAAATGTTAAAAATTTAAGCAAAAAATATATAAATGGGAAAAATGAATTTTGGGCTTTAAAAAATATTAATTTTAAAGTTAATAAAGGAGAATTTGTTATGGTTACTGGAAAAAGTGGCAGTGGTAAAAGTACGCTTTTACATTTATTGGCTGGTCTTGATAATCCGACTTCTGGTTTAGTTTGTATTAATAATCAAAATATTTATGATTTATCGGATAAGGAAATGACTATTTTTAGGAGAAAATATATTGGAGTGATTTATCAATTTTATAATTTGATTCCTGTTTTAAATGTGAGAGAAAATATAATACTGCCAGCTTTATTTGATGGAAAAATGATTAGTGATAGTCAGGTTTTAGAGTTACTTAGTAGTTTGGGATTACTTGACAAAGCAGATATGTTTCCTAATGATTTATCGGGTGGACAGCAACAAAGAGTAGCTATAGGTAGGGCATTAATTAATAAACCTAAAATTTTATTAGCAGATGAACCAACTGGTAATTTGGATAGTAAAAATAGTAGAGCTGTAATGAAGTTATTGCAATTTTATAATAAAAAATTTAAACAGACAATTATAATGGTTACTCATGATTATAGTTTAGTTAAATGGGCAGATAGGGTAATAGTGATTGGTGATGGAAAAATTATAAAGGATGAGAAAAATGTTAGGGTTAAGTCTTAGATATTTAAGAAAAAATAAAAGGCAGAGTTTAACAATTATAATCGGTATAGTTTTATCGAGTATTTTACTTTTTAGTGTTGGAATTTTATTTTCTTCTTTTAGAGAATTTTTGATAAATAAGACTTTAGAAAATAATGATTATCATGTACGAATTAAGGGATATATTTCAGATGATAAAAATATTATTTCTTTGAAGGAGAAGAATGGTGAGTATTATGTTAAGTTTAAGGATATAAAAAAAACATATGATTATACTGATATGTTATGTCATACTGAAAAGTGCTTACAAATTCATTATAATACAAGGTTGCTTTCATTATATGGTATAGGAGAGAATAATTATTTAGAATTGTTTAGTGGTTTAATAATTAGTATTGTGTTTATTTTAGCAATTTCGGTTTTTTTTATTATATATAATTGTTTTCAAGTGATTTTAACTAAAAAAAAGAAGGATATGTTTTTACTTTTAAGTAGTGGCGCTAGTAAAGGACAGGTTTGTAAGATTTTTTTTACTGAGGAAATTATTTGCGGTATTTTAGGAATTATTTTAGGACTTGTAATAAGTATTATTTTTAATATATTTATGATTGGGGTTATTAATAGTTTATTTTTTGAGTTTTTAAATGGTAAGTTATTTTTTTACTTTTATATTCCTTTTATTATTATTCCTTTTTTATTTATGATTATTATTACTGTTTTAGCATCTTTATTACCTTTAATTAAAATACGAAAATGGAGAGTTATTAGTCTTGTTAAGAGTGATGATATAGATAAAAAAATTACTATAAAAAAAGCTAAGAATTTTGTTTGGAGATATGCATTGACTAATTATGAAAGAGGACGCAGAAAATATAAAGGGATTATAATGTGTATTTTTATTTTGATTATTTTGTTTAATAGTTTTATGATTTTGTTTAAAGATATGACAGTTATTTTTAATCGTTTTATTAAATTGCCTAAGTATGATGTTGCTTTAAATAGTAGTTTATATGATTATGATAAATTAGATGATTTTACTCAATATTTAAAGGCAGATAAAAAAGTGGTATTTAAAACGTGCGAGAGACAGTTTTCTATTTTAAATGGTGATTATAGTAATTCGGTAAAAAATAATTTATTAATTACTAATTTAGGTGGTAATAAATTAGTTAATAGAGTGGTTAATGTGACTTTAAAGAATAATAAGATGTATAATATTGATTATAAACCTTTTAATAGTTTAAAAGAAATTCAGATAGGTAAACATGTAATTAGAGTAGGGTTAACTGATAAGATTCCTTTTGGACTAGAAAATGAACTTTTGGAAGGTAGATATATTTTAAATTTAAATGATGATGAATTTGATTTGGTGTGTAGTGAATATGAAGGTAGGGCATTTATAAAAACTAAGACGAAGGGATTAGATCAAAAGATTAGTGAATATGCCAAGAAAAATGATTTTTATGATTTAAGTTATGTTAATACTAAGAAAGGATATGAATTTATAAATAATTGTTTGTTTATTTTAAAACTATTTATGATAATATGTCTTTTGATTATTGTTTTAATTGCTTTGTTTGCTTTTTTTAATATTTTATCAGCTTGTATTAAGATTAGAAAAAAGGAGTTTGCCACATTAAAAAGTCTTGGTTTTACTAATGGTAATATCAGTTTATGTTTATTGGCAGAGAGTTTTATAATTAGTGGCAAAGGGTGTTTCTATGCACTACCTTTTGTATTATTAATTAATAGATATTTATATGTTAGTTTTAGCAAATATTTTGATATTAATTTTATAAGTATAAATTATAAGATATTTTTAATAGGTTTTATATTTATATTATTGTTGGTGTTTTTATCTATGTTAGTTTGTCATTTTCGTTTATATAAATTTAGTTTAATAAATAACATTAAAGATGATAAATTTTAATGGTTGCGGCACATATAATTATGATATATAATTAATTTAAGGATGTGATTTGATGCGAGTTATCATTAGTGCTGGAGGGACTGGTGGTCATATTTATCCGGCTTTAGCGATTATTAATAAAATTAAAGAAAAGGAACCTAATAGTGAATTTTTATATATTGGAACGCATAATAGGATGGAAAAGGATATTGTGCCAAGTAAAGGAATACCTTTTAAATCAATAGAAATGTATGGTTTTAATAAAAAACATTTATTTAAAAATTTTAAAACAGTTAGGTGTTTATTTAAGGCGTTTCAAGATTGTAAGAAAATGATTAAAAATTTTAAACCGGATATTGTAATTGGTGTTGGTGGATATGTGACTGTACCAGTGATTATGAGTGCAAAAAAACTTGGTTATAAGACGTTTTTACATGAACAAAATGCTTTACCCGGAAAGTCTAATAGGTTTTTAAGCAAATATTGTGATTTAATTGGTGTATCATTTGAGTCATCACTTAAATATTTTCCTAGCGGTAAAGTTGTGATGACAGGTAATCCATGTAGTGAAGATGCTTTAAAAGTACCTAGTGTAGTTAAATCAAGTTTAGGTTTATCAGTAAATAAGAAGTTAGTTTTAATTGTTATGGGATCACTTGGAGCAGGAAGAGTGAGTAAATATTTAGAAGATGAACTTTTGAAGTTTAAAAATAAGAATTACGAAATTTTATTTGTGACAGGTAAGTCATCTTATGATGAAGTGGCAAGTCATAGTTATCCAGATAATGTTAAAGTGCTACCTTTTTATGAAGGTTTAACTAAGGTAATGAAAAAAACGGATTTGATGGTTTCTAGAGCTGGGGCATCAACTTTAAGTGAAATTATTGCATTAAAGGTACCTTCAATTTTAATTCCATCTCCTTATGTAGCTAATAATCACCAATATTTAAATGCTTTAGATTTGGTTAATAAGAAAGCAGCAGTGATGATAGAAGAGAAAGATTTAAAGGATGGAGTTTTATTTTCTAAGGTTGATGAATTAATTAAGGATAATAAAAAATTAAATCAAATGAGGGATAATTTAGAAAAGATGCAGGTGCATGATAGTGCGACAGTAATATATGATAATTTGAAAAAAATAATTAATAATAAATTTTGATTTAAAGGAAAAATTTTGATAAACTAGATATGTTAGTTATAGAATAAAAAGGTGATTTTATGGTCCGAAAAGTGAAAAAGAAAAGAAAGTTAAAGGTAAAAAATTTGCTTAAAGTTTTAACCTTTATTGTAGTTATTCTTTTAGGGTTAGCCTTTTTAACTGATGTTAAAATTAATAATATAGTTATAAAAGGTAATTCACTTTATAGTGATTGGGAAATTATTGAGAAGGCTGGTCTTGATGATTATCCGAGTAGTTTGAAAACTCTTTCAAAGAGTATTGAAGATAAGTTAGAGAAAGATGATTATATTAAAAATGTTCAGGTTGAAAGACCAAGTTTAACTAAAGTGGTTATTAAAATTGAAGAAAATTTGCCTTTATTTTATTATTTGCCAGCAGAAAAAACAATTTTGGCAGATAAGACAGAGGTGAATGATAATTTTCCAGTTCCAACGGTGATAAATTATGTTCCAGATAAAATATATTCTAAGTTTTTGACAGCGATTTCAAAGGTGAATTATGATATTGTAAGACGTATTTCGGAAATAAAATATGATCCAAATGAAGTTGATGAAGGTAGATTTCTTTTAACAATGAACGATGGTAATCAAGTTTATTTAACGCTTAATCATTTTGATAAAATTGATAGTTATTTAGATATTATTAAAGAGTTTAATAATAAAAAAGGAATTTTATATTTAGATTCTGGTGAATATTTTGAAGTTAGACAGTAGCTATTTATGAGAAAATGTAATAAAAAAAATTAATTTGGGTTTACATTTTCTTTTCAATAGGGTAAAATTATAGTATAATTTATGGTAGACCGTAGGAGGATGATGTTATGGAGCGAGTTTATGCGAGTATTGATTTGGGCAGCGATTCCATCAAACTTGCTGTGTGTGAACTTTATCATAATCATTTAAATTTGCTTGCAGCGACAACAATACCTTCTAAGGGAATAAAAAATGGATTAATTACTGATCCGGAACTTGCAAAGAAATCGATATTGCTTTCTTTTAAGTCAATCGAGGATATGCTTGGTATAAAAATAAAGAAAGTTATTGCTAATATTCCAAATCATATGGCGCAGTATAAATTAATCAGGGGTGAATGTACTATACCTGGTGATTTAATTACGGCTAAGGATATGATTAATTCATATAAAGTAGGAATAAAAGCTAATTTAATGCCTAACGAAGAGTTTGTAACTATTGTACCAATTGATTTTAAGATTAATGGGAAAACAGTTATGAAAGATCCGAAGGGTTTTCCTGGTCAAAAGCTACTTGGAAGAGCTATGATGGTGACCACACCTAAGAAAAATGTTTATTCAGTTGCTAGTATACTAGAGAGTTTAGGAATTGAAATTGTCGATATTTCTGTCGGTAGTGTTGGAGATATTAATTGTTTTAAAACTGAAGCGTTAGATAATAGTATTAGTGCTGTGATAAATATTGGGGCTGATATTACGATGGTTTCCTTATATAACAAGTGTATTCCAGTAATTACTAAAATCATAGGTGCTGGTGGAAACGATATTGATCGTGATTTGGCTTATATGTATAAAATAGATTTGAATGAGGCAAGAAAAATTAAAGAAAAATTTGCTTTAGCTCATAAGCGAAATGCGGATGTTCATGATATTTATGAGACTGTGAATAAGGATAATGTGAAGATTAAAATTAATCAGCAATCAGCTTCTGAGGTAGTGATGTCAAGGATTAATGAAATACTTTCTTTAGCAAAAAATGAGTTAAATGACTTAACAAATAAACCAATTCAGTATATAATAGTAACTGGTGGCACTAGCAATATGCTAGATTTTGAATATTGTTTGCACGATATAATGCCAACGGCTAGTAAAGGAGCAGTAAAATTAATTGGAATTAGAAATAATAAATATAGTACAGTTATTGGAAATATTATTTATTTTCTAAATACATTGAAATTAAAAGGAATGGATTATTCGATGCTTAGTGAAGATGACATGGATGAACTTTCTTCACCTAAAGAAAATTCTAACGATGATACAATGCTTGGAAAAGTATTTGGATACTTTTTTGGCGAATAGGAGGAAATTAATATGATGGGAATTGAAATGGATCAATTAGCTAAAATAAAAGTAATAGGTGTCGGGGGCGGCGGTTGTAATGCAGTAAACCGCATGACAGAATCAGTAGAAGGAGTAGAATTTATCGTTGCTAATACGGACTCGCAAGTTTTAAATAATTCTTTAGCTGAAAATAAGATTCAAATTGGAGAAGAACTTACTCATGGACTCGGAGCAGGCGCTAATCCACAAATTGGTAAAGAAGCAGCTTTAGAGTCTAAGACGGAATTAGAAGAGGCTTTAAAGGGAGCTGATATGGTTTTCATTACTTGTGGTATGGGTGGTGGAACTGGTACTGGCGCAGCTCCAGTTATTGCAGATATTGCTCAAAATTAAGGAGCACTTACTATTGGTATTGTGACGAAACCATTTTCATTTGAAGGTAAAAAAAGAATGGATCAGGCTTTAGCTGGTATAGAAGAGTTAAAAAAACATGTAGATACTTTGATTGTTGTACCAAATGATAGATTAAGAGAAATTATAGATAAGTCAACGCCTTTACTTGATTCATTTAAAGAGGTTGATAATGTTTTAAGAAGAGGTGTACAATCTATTTCTGATTTAATTGCTTGTCCAGGACTTATCAATTTGGATTTTGCCGATGTTAAAACAGTAATGGAAAAACGAGGTAATGCTTTAATTGGTATTGGTGCTGGTGTTGGTGAAGATAGAGCTGTAGAAGCCGCTAATCAAGCAGTACTAAGTCCACTTTTAGAGACGAGTATTGATGGAGCAACTGATGCAATTATCAATGTTACTGGTGGACCTAATTTGACTTTATTTGAGGTTGAAGAAGCGGTAGAGGCAATTAGAAAATCAGCAAATACAGATATTAATACAATATTTGGTGCAGTTATCAATGAGAATTTTACTGATGAGCTTATTGTTACAGTAATAGCAACAGGATTTGATCAGAATAAAGAAAAAGAAGAAGATGATATGATTTCAATTGCCGGATTAGATGACGAGGATACAGTTATTCCTGCATTTCTTAGAAAAAGAGGTAATTATTAAAAAAGTCGTTTCTATTTAGAAACGGCTTTTTTATAATGTTTTACCATGATTCATTTCTTTTATTAGGGTTGGTGTTTTTTTACAATATACAGATATACGATTATTTGGATCTTTAGAACTACCTAGGTTAGTACATGTTGTTAATATAATTATTTGATCATTAGGATTTATTTGAGTATTAGTTTGAATGACAGAATTATTAATAGCGTTATTCATGTCATTTATAAATTGATTTTGGTCGTTATAAGTACCAACATTTTGAGTTGTAGGATTATTGATAACACAAGCGGCAACATCTAAATCATATTCGCCATTTTCTGTATATAATTTTAAAGAATGGTCTTGACCTATGGAATTATCAAATTCTTGTTGATTTTGACAGATGTTAGCTAATTTGGTAAACATAGTATTACCACCATTATTAAAATTGTGACCCCAAATTCTTTGAATTTGGCTGTTTTCATCGGTATTACAATCGGTAAAAATAGTACCTAATGAAGATTTTTGATTATCGACGGAATGATTTAGGTAGTAATTCATTTCATCTTGGTTATCAGTTTTAACTATTGGGTAATAGCCACCTTCAAAACAACTTCCTTCAAGGACGGCAACAATATCAGGGTTAATTTCTTTTAATTTTTGAAAGTCATATTTTTCAGTGAATTCTTGTGGAACATAGTAATTTTCTTCTAGATTGAGATTTTGTTTTTCTTCTTCATATTCAGGATTAATGGCTTGGGTTACTATTTCAGTTTGTTTATTACTGTCTAATTTGGTTTCAATCATACTCATAAAGTTTGGAAGAAAGCTGAATCCAAAAACGCCAATTCCGGCAATGATGGCGGCTTTACTTAAGCCTGAGACAACCATTTGTTTAAATTTATTTTCTTTTTGTAGTTTCATAAATATCACCACTTACATTATACTATTTTTTTATACAATAGGAAAGTCATACTTTTTAATTAAGTGCGCTAACAATTATTTACAAGTGTAATTATCCATAATATAGTGAATGCAATAAAAATGAAGATGGATGCTATGAATATATTAAAAGACTATGTATTTAGACTTTATCTAAATGAAAAGTAAAAAGGATTAATTAATAAAACAATTGGATGTTCAAGATTTCTTTATAATTTTTTTTAGATGATAAAATTAAAGAAAAAAGAATAAAAATTGCTAAAATTTTTGAATAGCAAGAGGAAATAAGGCAAAAAAAATGTATATTTATATAGGAACGACTTATTGTTACAAAATAATAAGTGTTTTTTATATATAGTGTTATAAGGTGATATTGATGAAAAAATATTTATTTCCAATTGGAGTTTCTTTAGCTTTAGGTATTTTTATGGCTTATTTTATTATTAGACAGTATGAAGATATGCCCATATTGGCAGTTTCTAGTGAGGCTGAGACTTTGTACTATATTCAAAGCGGGGTTTATTTGGATGAAAAAAGTATGACTGATGGGATGAAGAATTTCCAGCATTATATATATAATGTAGAGGACAATCAGTATTATGCCTATATTGGAATTACAACTAGTAAAGAAAATGCTTTAAAGATGCAAAATTATTATAAAAATAATGGTGTAGAGACTGTTTTAAAAGAAAAAATTACAGATAACAAAGATTTTATTGAGGTGTTAAAACAGTACGATAAATTACTTTCAAAAACTGACGATAGTGAATCAATAAAAGTAATTTGTAATCAAGTTCTAGCAAAATATGAGGAGTTGGTGAAATGAGTGTGAAAGTAAAAGAAATGCCTTTATTAGAACGACCTAGAGAGCGTTTAATTAATTATGGGGTTGATTGTTTAAGTGATGAGGAATTATTGGCAATTATTTTAAAGTCAGGTACTAAAAATATGTCGGTAAAGGATTTGTCAGCTTATATTTTAAGTTTATTTAAAGGAATAGAAAATTTAAAAAATATTAATTATTGGGAAATGATGAAAATTAAAGGAATAGGTGAGGCAAAGGCTTGTACTTTGGTGGCATTAAGTGAAATTAGTAGAAGAGTGAATAGAAAAGTACCTATTTTAAAAGGGGAAAAATTAAATAATTCACAGAAGGTTTTTGATTTTTACAAGAATAAGATAGATAATTTTCAAGAACATTTTTACTGTGTTTATTTAGATGCGAGTAAAAAGGTTATTGAGGAGAAATTACTTTTTATTGGAACAGCTAATTATAGTTTAGTACATCCAAGAGATGTTTTTAAGGAAGCGTATTTGATTAATGCGACTGGGGTGATTTGTGTACATAATCATCCAAGTGGAGAGGTTAAACCAAGTAGGGAGGATATTAATATTACGATTAAACTTAAGGAAGTGGGAATGATTATGGGGATAACACTAGTTGATCATGTGATTATCGGTGATGACAAGTATTATAGTTTTTTAGAAAATGGAAAAATATAGTTGGTTTTATTTTCAAAATGTATTATAATTTTAATGGGTGACAGCTATGTATAAAAAAAGAAAAATTGACAAGAGATATTTGTTTATATTAATAGTTATAGCTATTGCTTTAGTTTTAGTGGTTTTAGCGACTTCTTTGAAAAAAGATCGTGATTTGAGTTCGGTAGAGAAGGTGGCTAAAGATATTGGTACAGTGGTATTAAAGGTGGTTGGTGCGCCATTTAATTTTGTACATGATAGTATCGAGTCTATGATTGAAAAAGATAATATATATGAAAAATATAAGGAATTAAAAAATAAAGAAGAACAGATTGATTCGGTATTATCGCAGAATGATAATTTAAAGAGTGAAATTAATAAACTAAAAGATACTTTGAAATTGAATACGCTTTTAAGTGATAAAGTTTATCTTAATGCGACAGTGGTTTCTCGTAATATTGGCTATTGGTATGAAGAGATTACTATTGATAAAGGTAGTAAAGATGGAATTGAAAAGGATATGGCTGTGGTTAATCCAAAAGGGTTGATTGGTAAAATTACTAAAGTTAGTAATTATTCTAGTACAGTTCAATTACTTTCAAATGATCATATGAGTGATAAGATTAGTGTTAAAATTAAGACAAAAGATGATTATGTATATGGACTTATTTCTATGTATGATTCTAAGAGTAATACTTATACAGTAGAAGGTATTAGTGAAAATGTAAATATCACTAAAGGAGCGGATGTAATTACAACTGGTATGGGTACTATATTCCCTAGTGGACTTATGGTTGGTAAAGTAAAAAAAGTAACAACAGATAATTTTGATTTATCAAAAGTAGTAGAAGTTGAATCTGCGGTTAATTTTGATGATTTGGATTATGTAACAGTTTTGAAAAGGAAGAGTAATTAATGAAAATTGTTATTTTACTAGTTTCTTTTTTACTTGAAGGTATTATATCTAATTTTGTGCCAATCAATGGATTTTTAGCGCCTTTATTTACTTTGGTGGCTTTAATTATGATTTGTCCACTTTTTTCTGAGTCAACAGATTATTATAAGTATGCTTTTTTTACTGGGTTAGCATATGATTTGTTTTATACGGATACAATTATATTTCATGCGATTATCTTTTGTTTTATGGCATTTATTATTATGCGTCTTAATATTGTACTTAGTGATAATTTTATTAATGCTTTAATTACAGTAAGTGTTTGCATTTTGATGTATAGAGTATTGACTTATGGATTACTTGTATTTATTAATAATATGTCATTTGAAGTTTTAACATTAATTAATAGTATTTTAAAGTCTTTGATTTTAAATTTAATTTACGGTATGATTTTATTTGTAGTTATTAGAAAACTTAAGCGGAAAGGTAAGTATCATTATTGATAAAATAATTAGTAATATTTTCTAAGTGAAGAGTTCTAGATGCTTTAATTAAAATTAAAGTATCTTTTATTTTTTGTGTTTTAAGATAGTTTAGGGTTTCTTGATAGTTATTAAAGTGTTGGGCGTTTGGATAGATAACTTTTTGCATATTAGGACCAATTAAAATGACTTTTTTTTTGTTTATTTGGTCTAAAAGTTTGGGAATTTGATTATGAATTTGTTTAGTATAGATACCCAATTCATTAATATCACCTAAGATTAATAGTTTATTTTGGTTTTCTTGCTTAAGAGTATTTAAGGCACCAGTTAGAGATTCTAAAGAGGAATTATAGCAGTCATTAATAATGATGTTTTGGTTTTTAGTTTTAATAATATTCATTCTCATATCGGTATTTTTAAATTGGCTTAGGGCTTGCTTAATGTTTTTGATATTGATATTAAGATATAAGGCTACGTGGATGGCGATTAAAACATCATTGATGAGGTGTTTTGGAAGATTTATTTTTATTTGATGAGTTTGACCGTTTATGTTTATTTTAAATGATGAGTGATTTAAAGATGATACAAGGTCATAGGCTATTAAGTTATTTTGTTTATTAAAACCACTTTTATAGGCGTTTTGATTTTGTAACATTGGGTCGTCGCCATTGACAAATAGGGGTCCAGTTAAGCCTTTTTTTATTTCTAGTTTAGCTTTTAAAATATTTTCTTTGCTACCTAAGTTACCAATGTGGGATGAGCCTATATTAGTTATAATTGCAATATTTGGAGTGACCATTTTAGAGAGGTATTTAATTTCATTTAAGTGATTCATCCCCATTTCAATGATAGCTATTTCGTCACTAGGATTTAAATCAAAGATTGTTAGTGGTACACCAATATGATTGTTATAATTTTTAGCGCTTTGATGGCATTTATATTTGGTTTTTAATATGGAATATATTAAATTTCTAGTAGTGGTTTTACCAACACTACCGGTTATAGCTATTATTTTGGGGTTATATTTATTTCTAATAAAGTTGGCTAGTTGACCTAGGGTTTTGGTGGTGTTTTGAACTAATATGGTAGGGATATTATAGTTTACGTGTTTATTTACAATAATTAAAGTGGCACCATTTTGAATGGCTTCTTTAATATATTGATGCCCATCTTTTTGGTTAACAAGAGCGATGTAGCAGTCTCCTTTTTGAATTTCTTTACTATTTATTTTAAATTTTTTAATATTTAAATTTAAGTTTATTTTATTGATTAATTTACCATTGGTAGCTTTTAAAATGTCTAAAATATTCATATTTATCACCTAAAATAATATATGTGAACGCCTAAAATGAGTTCTAATATTTGAGTTAAAATAATAAAGTATTATAGGTGATAATATGGCGAAAAAAGTAGTTCGAAAGGTGAGTTTTATTAGCAAATTTTTTAGTAAGTTTTTAGTGTGTGTGGTATTATTATTGGGTTGTTTAATAGCTTTAAAAGCAAGTCCTAGTTTGAGAGAAGGATTATATAAATATGTTTTTAAAGATAGTTTTAGTTTTGCTCAAGTTAATGCAGTTTATGAGAAGTTATTTGGTTCTTCATTACCGCTTACTGGTAGTGAACAGACAGCTTTAGTATCTTCTTCAAAAATTGAGTATGATGATAGTACAGCATATAAAGATGGAGTGCAACTTAGTGTAGATGAGAATTATGTTATTCCAGTTATTAAAAGTGGAATAGTTGTGTTTACTGGTGAGAAAGAAGGATATGGTAATACAGTAATTATTCAGCAAGGTGATGGAGTAGAGGTATGGTATGCAAATATTAAAGAAATTAAAGTAAGTATGTATGATTATTTAAAGGCAGGAGATATTTTAGGTGAGGTTAATGGCAATAAAATGTATTTAGTTTTTACTAAAGAAGGAGAGATTTTAGATTATAAGAAATATATTTAAAATTCATCTTTTTTATTATATAGCGGCTTTGATTGCGGCATTTACTGGACATTTTAAGGGTTTTATAGTATTTAGTTTAATTATTTTAGTACATGAATTTGGACATATTTTAATGGGTATTAGATATGGATGGAAAATAGAAAAGGTAATATTATTGCCATTTGGGGCACTTACTATTTTTCATGAAGATTTAAATAGAAAGATTAAAGAAGAGTTTTGGATTGTAATTATGGGTCCTTTATTTCAAATTGTCTTTACTTTGATAATTTATTATATTTTTGGAATGGGCGATTTTATATACTATAGTTTGGTTATTTTATGTTTTAATTTATTGCCAATATTTCCTTTAGATGGTAGTAAACTGGTGAATTTATTTTTAAACAAAATAATTAGTTTCAAAAGGAGTCATTTGTGTTTAATTATAATTTCTATTTTAAGCATTGCTTTTTTAATAATTCAAGAGAATATTAGTTTACTTTTTATTTTGATTATTTTATTTTTAATTGTTAGAATTTATTTTGAAATTATTAATCATAATAGTTTATTTAATCGTTTTTTATTAGAACGTTATTTGAATAAATATGATTTTTGCAAGGTTAAAAAAATTGCTTCTATGGATATGCGACAGATGAAACGCGATTACAGACATTTGTTTTTTGATGGAAATAAGTATATTTCAGAGGATTTAAGATTGAAAAAAAGGTTTGACTTTAAGGGGAAAGTGTGATAAAATTTGTAAATGTGTAGATCTCCATCTACAACCGCACAAAAAAGGTTTTAAAAAGAATACATCTTTACCTTAATGGCGAGTCTTAGTAAAAAAAGGAGGTAATAGTATGAAAGCAGTTATTGAAACTGGTGGTAAACAATATTATGTAGAAGAAGGTAGCGTATTATATACAGAAAAATTGGATGCGGCTGCCGATAGTAAAGTTACTTTTGATCATGTTTTAATGATTGGTGGTGCATTTGGTAATCCTTATGTAGAGGGTGCTAAAGTTGAAGCTAAAGTTTTAAAACATGGTAAGGGTAAAAAAATTAAAGTTTATAAATATAAACAAAAGAAAAAATATCGCCGTAATCAAGGTCATCGTCAACCATATACTAAACTTGAAATTACTAAGTTAGTGGCTTAATGATTAAAGTATATATTAAACATAATCATATTGAGTTTAGTGGTCATGCGATGTTTGCAGATTATGGTAAGGATATTGTCTGTGCAGCTGTCAGTTCAATTGTGATAACTAGTATTAATGGTATATTAAGATTAAATGATAAAGCAATTAGTTATAAGTTAACTGATGAAGGAATGATTATTGATATTTTAGATGATAATTTGGAGACAAGGGTACTTACTGAAAATATGATTAGTTTACTTAAAGAATTAGAAAAAAAATACGGAAAAAATATTAAAATATACGAGGAGGTGTAGTTGATGGAATTATTAAAGTTAAATATTCAATTATTCGCCCATAAAAAAGGACAAGGTTCTACTAAAAACGGACGTGATTCTGAATCTAAACGTTTAGGTGCGAAAGCAGCTGATGGCGAAATGGTAACTGGAGGTTCTATTTTATATCGTCAAAGAGGTACAAGAATTTATCCAGGTGTTAATGTAGGTATTGGTAAAGATGATACTTTATTTGCCAAGATAGCCGGACGTGTTAAATTTGAACGTTTAGGACGTGACCGTAAACAAGTGAGTGTTTATCCAGAATAAAAATTAGTGATTGTCACTAATTTTTTTTGGAAATTTTTTGCCTATTTGAATGTTTGTTAGGTAATTGATTGGCATTTCGTAGGTGTATTTGACTTTCCTTTTGGGTAATATGATTTTATTGGGTTTTAGATTTCGATAGATGAATAAAATATTGTCATTTTTATCTGTTAAAACAACGTCAATATTTGTTTTCATAAAAAAGGTATGAATACCATTGGCTTTAAATTTTAAGATATAGTCAAATTTTGTTTGAAACATAAGCCCTTTTAGTTTTTGAAAAAAAGTGTTAGCTTCTTTTATTTGCATGTTATCACCAATTTAATATTAACACATTTTGATTGTTTTGTCTGTTTATTTGTTTGTTTTTTGTTAATGGGGTTGATTTTTTGCTTAAATAAAATTATAATTGAAATAAGTTATGATATTTTTGTGGAGGGTTTTATGAAATTAAACAATAAAGGTCAAGCCCTAGTAGAATATTTACTAATCATAGCGGTTGTCAGTGTAATCGTCGTTAGTTTAGTCAAACTATTAGGGGGCTATCTTCAAGACTCAATGACAAAAACATCTTGCAAACTTATTGATAAAGAATATGTCGAAGGGTCTAAGCCAGGCGAGGGATCTTGCCAATAAGATAATTCGTTTATCTTTTTTTTGACCCCTTAAAGGAGAATGTTATGATAAAACTTAAGAAAAAAAATTATTGGATTTATTTAGTTTTAAATGTTGTAACTTTAGGCCTTTTCACATTTTATATTGCTTATAAACTTGATTTATATGATAAAGATGCTTGGTATCATCGTTGGTATTATTGGGTATTAGGATTTTTATTTGGAATTTTTCCAGGTCTTATTATGTTTTTGGTTTTTTCTATAAAAATTGGTTGTTTGGTTAGTGCAAAATTGAAAGTTCCTGGAGAGGAAGTATATTTACTTCCTTATGTTTGGATAGTGAGTTTGATTGTACCAATACTTGGTTGGACTATATTTATTATTTTATATTTTTATGTGCATTTTTGGTTTTTATTTCCACTCAAGGATAAAATAAAGGAGTGATAATATGTCAGATGCATTAAAAAAGCTTGGTTATGATGGCGAAGCTATAGATAAGATTATTGGTAGTCATGCGGTTAATAGATTTACTTTGAATACTTTAGAAAAAAAAGTTATTAATACTTTTACTTATTTTAAAAGTATTGGTTATGATGATGAACAAATTGTTTCAATGACAACTTTAAATCCAACTTTATTTAATTATCCAGCTGAAACGTTGAATGTTCGTTTTGGCTTTTTGCGTGGTTTAGGGTATTCTGCTAATGAGATAAAAGATATGACTCTTAAGTTACCACAATTACTTACGATTAGTGAGTCATATATTTTAGATAAATTAAATTTATTAAGAAGTTATGGCTATTCTAATAATATGGTACATAATTTTACGACGATGCTTCCTAGTTTATTTAGTCTTTCGATAAGCAAATTAAATAGTAAACGTGATTTTTTTAAAAGGTTAGGTTTTGATGATAAGGAGATTAATAAAATCACTAAGGATTCACCTTTTATCTATACTTATAGTTTAGAGATGCTTCAGAAAAATTATGATTATTTAGTTTCAAAAGGTTATGAAAAAGATAGAATTCAAAAGATGATTTATCGAAATTCAAATATTATGGTTATGAGTGTTTCAACACTTGAGAGTAAACGTGAGTGTTTACTGGAACTTGGATATAGTGAGGAAGAAGTTAATCAAATTACGGGTATAAATCCGATGGTTTATGTTTTAAGTTTAGAGAATATTAAGAATACTTTTGGACTTTTTTTGAATCGTGGCTTTTCAAAGGAAGAAACAATTTCAATAACAGTTAGGGTTCCTAATGTATTTAGCTATTCATTTGATAGTGTAAATAAGAAATTAGATGTTTTACGAAGTGTTTCTTTAGAAGATGAAGTTGTTAAAAGACCATCGTATTTGATACAAGGGGTTGATTTAAGTTATGCGAGAGTTAAATATTTAAAGAGCCATAATGTGGTTTTGAACCATAAAGGGTTTAATTATTTAGTTTTATCTAATAAAGAGTTTTTGAAAAAATTTGGAATTAGTAATGATGATGTTAGGAAAAAATATTCTTATGGTAAGTAATTAAATATCTTATTCTTGCGATTTTACTTTGGCGTGTGGTATAATTGATTAGAGATTTTTTAGGAAAGGAGTATGGTGGGTTTAAGATTAACCCATTTCTTGTATATGGCAGAAAATAGAAGTGAACTTAGACGAAAATGTATGACAATTTTGTATCAAATGATAGTGTATGATAAAGCACATATGGACTATAATGTCGATGAGGTTATTAAAGAGGTTTCTGAAGTCGATAATGAGTATATTAAAGAGATTGTTTATGGTGTTATAACTTATAAAAATGAAATAGATGAACTTGCAAATAAGTATTTAGATGGTTGGACAATTGATAGGCTTGGAAATACGGATATTGCAATACTTAGAATGGGAATTTTTGAACTTTTATATACGGATACACCGGATATTGTGGCAATTAATGAGGCTGTGGAACTTGCAAAACAATATAGTGATGATAGTGTTAGAAAGATGATAAATGGTGTTTTAGATAAGATTTATCATGAGAAGGTGCAGTAGTGGAGGACAAGTATCTTTCAGTTAGTGCAATTACTCGTTATTTAAAGGCTAAATTAGATGTTGATGAGAATTTACAACGGGTTTTTTTAAGAGGAGAAATTTCTAATTTTAAGGCACATACAACGGGGCATTTTTACTTTTCTTTGAAAGATGAGACAAGTAAAATTAATGCAATTATGTTTAGAAGTAATGCGAGTAAGGTATTATTTAAACCAACTGATGGCATGAAGGTTTTGGTAAGTGGCCGGGTAAGTATTTATGAGGCGATGGGTAGTTATCAGATTTATGTTGATGAAATGCTTGAAGATGG
>CALVRX010000021.1 GCA_944358815.1 uncultured Bacilli bacterium
ATCCTTATATTTACTAATAGACAATTATTAAACTAAATAGACCACATAATTTTATGGGGTAAGGGGTCTTTTTGTCCTTTTATCAAAAACTTGTTTTTTATTTATGCTTTTTTAAAGCAATATCATATCTTTTTAAATATTACAAAATATTTAATATAATTAATGCTTTTCGATTATATTAATTCATAAACCATATCCTTTTAAAGAAAACTATTGTTACAATGATCAAAATTAGTTATTAAATCAAATGGATTATTTTTATTATTTTATATTATCCTAAGGTATATGGATTTGTCTGGTTTCCATTTCCTCCAGTGATTTTGACTTCAGAGGAAATATATACAGTGGGATGGACAGACATGTTCACAAATTCCGTCTCATAATAGGCTATGCTACCTCCACCTTGTACATAGTATACATTATCATAGCCGGCCTCTGCTGTTAAAGTCCACCATCCATTTCTATCATTATTTTGAAACATCCATGTGCTATTTCTACATATATTCCAATTGTTATAGTATTTGTTAAAGGTATTACAATTTGTATTTGAATTGGTTCTTATATATTCACTTAATGTTGGTAAGGCTATTTTATCATTCCATTGACCATTATATTCTTCTTTATTTATTTGGTCTGCTTAGATATTTTTTGGAAAACATTTCGACATTTTTCTTCATTTTTCTACTCCCCTATCTTGTTATTATTTTCTTATATATATTTTAACACTCATTTGAGTGTAATGCCAACACATCTTTTTGAATGTATGAGAGAATTGGTTTAGGGTGATAGGATGAACATTCACAGACTTAAAGATTTAAGGGAAGATAAAGATTTAACCCAAGCTGATATAGCTAGAGTTTTAAATACGACCCAACAGCAATATTCGAAATATGAAATTGGAATTAGATTAATTCCGATTGATAAATTAAATAAATTAGCGTATTTTTATCAAACCTCAACTGATTATATTTTAGGGAGAACTAATATTAAAAAACCATATAAAAAATAGAAGCAATTGTTTTGCTTCTATTTTAGTTTTAAGCACTCAATGGAGTGACAGGAATATTTGGATCATACATTTTAACAACAGCGCTATATTTATCATACAGTCTTTTATAATCTTTATTATAGGTTTCATTCATTTGACTGAACGGAATTACTTTAAAGTTGGTCCAGCGACTACCCTTTTGATAGTAATTATATAAAAGTTCATTATTTAAGTTATCTAGTTTAATGGTTGTTTTGCCGTTTTTTTCTTCTTTGATGATGTCTACTGAGGTCATAAGTTCAACCATTGTATTATAATCGTTATTGGTACTTTGAGCAGATATGAAGTTACCTAATGAATAGATTACTAAGGTATTATTAATATAGGTTACTGGTTCTATTACATGAGGATGGGTTCCAATTATTATATCGACTCCTAAGGATGATAAATATTCTGCTTCACGTTTTTGTTCTTCGGTTGGTTCAGTTTTATATTCTGTTCCCCAGTGCATAGATACGATTAATAGGTCGACTTTATCACGAACTTTTTCAATATCTACTTTAGCTTTTTCATCACTATAGAGATTTACTAAATATTCTTTACCTTGAGGAACTTTTATACCATTGGTTCCATAGGTATATGAAAGTAAAGTATATGTGATATTATTTTTTTCTTTGATTTTTATTTCTTCAGATTTTTCTTTTGAGCAGAAACTGCCGGTTGCAATGACGTCTTTATCTTGCCAATAATTACAAGAGTTTTGAATGGCTTTTTCGCCTCTATCCATGGTATGATTATTAGCTAAGGATACGAGATTAAAGCCAGCATCCAGCATGGCATTACCAAACTCCCATGGTGAGTTGAAAGTTGGATAGTCTGAAAGTCCTATTTCTACTCCACCTAAGATACTTTCTTGATTATAGAAAGCAAGGTCGTATTTTTGGATAATCGGTTTTATGAGTTCTAGTTGTGGGGTGAAATCATAAGTGCCATTTTTATAGGCATCACGATAAACTGAGCCATGTAATAAGGCATCGCCAACCATAATTAAAGATAGTTTACTGGTTTTAGTTTTTGGTTTTTGGATTATTTGTGTTTTTGGTTCTTTCTTTGGTTTTGGTTCTGGTTTATTTTGATTTAAGAGATATATACTAATGATAGCAGATATAATCAATATTATAGTTAATAGTATAGCTAACTTCTTTTTCATTTTGGATTACCAATTACAGCTTCCGTTTTGTGAATTTACATAGTTTTGAAGTGCTTCCTTTCCTTCTTGATTATTGGTACTACTAGTAAAATAAGTACCATTTAGTTCGTCGATGGTGCTTTGAGGCTGTTTTTGACCATCTAAGGTATATGAGGTAATCATACCATTTTTCATAGTGAACAAGGCTTCTTCATTATTGATAGTGCATTTTAGTTCTTCGCCTTTATCACAACCAGTTAATAAAAATAATGTTACAGCTATTAATAAAATTTTTTTCATTTTTTTCTCTCCTTACATTAATGGGGCAAAGGCTTTAAGTATTTGCCTTTTTAAAGAATTAAACCAAGTTAATTTGCCAAGATTTTTGAGTTTGATTTCTCTAGATTCTTTTAAGGTTTGGGTGAAGTCTTTTTTAATATTATAGATGGATGAACAATCATAGAGCCAGACACCACATTCGAAGTGAAGATAAAGACTACGGTAGTCTAGATTAACGGTACCAATAGTGGCATATTCATCATCAACGATAAAGGTTTTAGCATGGATAAAGCCTTTCGAGTATTCATGGATTTTAACACCATTTCTGATAAGTACTTCGTAATAGGCTTTAGTAACTTCGTTAACTATTTTTTTATCTGGTATACCAGGAGTAATAATATGGACATCGACTCCTCTTTTAGCTGCCATAGATAAGGCTGTGATCATTTCATTATCTAAAACAAGATATGGTGTAGTGATATACAGGTATCTATTTGCTTTAGATATAAGATTGAGATAAATAGTTTCACCAATAGCTTCATTGTCCCATGGATTATCACTATAGGGAATGACATAGCCATCAGAAGATGTTTCTAAAGAATAACTAGAATGGTATTTTTCATAGTCTTCATTTTCTTCTTTGATATAGTCCCACATAGATAAGAACATGACAGTAAAGTTCCAAACGGCTTCGCCTTCTAGCATGATGCCATTATCTTTCCAATGACCAAACCTGACTTTTTCACCGATATATTCGTCAGCAAGATTGATGCCACCAGTGAAAGCAATTTGTCCATCAATAATGGCGATTTTACGGTGATCACGATTATTGAATTTAGATTTTAAGTTGGGTACAAAGCGATTAAAAACAGCTGTTTTGATTCCTTCAGATTCTAATGTTTTATCATAGTGACTCGGAAGAGTTACGATACAGCCAAAGTCATCATAGATGATTCTAACTTCAACGCCTTCAGATATTTTTTGTTTTATTATATCTAATATAGTATTCCACATTTTACCTTCAGCTATGATAAAATATTCTAAAAAAATATATTTTTTAGCGTTTTTTAAGGCTTCAATTAGTTTGTTAAAATAGTTTTGTCCATTAGATAGATATGTAGTTTTAGTATGTTTACAGATATTGGTTAATGAGTAGTCTTGGATGTATTTGGCTTGATTATAGGCGGACTGGTTTTCATATCTTAATTCTCCCATGACTAAGTTATGGGAATCTTTATATTTTAATTGTTTATAGTAGATGTTTTTTAGTTTTTCTTTTTGACGTTTGCTTAATTGGTTACCACCAAAAAGGAAATATATAATAAGTCCAAATATTGGAAATGCCATAATAGGAATAATCCAAGCTATTTTATAGCCAGGATTGGCATTGGAATTGACAATATGAAGGACTAAAAAAAGGCTTAGTATAGCACATGCGGCATAAAAAATAAGAAAGTAGTTATAAAATTCAAAAATCATGAAAAAAATGATAATAATTTGAATAAACATAATTAACGGGACTAGAAATACTCTATGACTTAATAAGTTGAGATTTTTTTTCAAGAATTTAATCATATCATACATCACCCTATCTACTTAGATTATACTCTATTTTGCTAAATTTGACAATTAGGTGATAGATGATATACTATGTGTATATTATGTGAAATTTTTTGTGAGGTTAATATGGAAAAGGAAGTATTTGCGAAAGGAATATGTTTTAAAAAAATTTTTTTACTTTTTATAATTGGCTGTGTACTTGGATGTTTTACTGAAATGATTAATCATTATATTCATTATGGTAATATTGTAAGTAGAAGTGGACTGATATATGGACCATTTAATCCGGTTTATGGATTTGGGATTATTTTATTTGTACTTTGTTTATCTAAGACAAAGAATCCTTTTTATGTGTTTATAGGTGGTATGGTTTTAGGAGGCTTTTTTGAGTATTTGTGTTCACTATTTCAAGAAAAGGTTTTTGGAACTATTTCTTGGGATTACAGTCATCAGATGTTTAATATTGGAGGTAGAACTAGCCTTAAGTATATGATTATATGGGGTGTTTTAGCGCTTATAGTGGTTAAAGTAATATATCCGTTTTTATCTAATCTGATTGAAAGTGTACCTAATAATTTTGGAAATTTAATAACAATTAGTTTAATTATTTTTATGATTTTTAATGTTTTAATTTCTTCTTTAGCGTGTTTAAGGCAAAGTGAAAGAGCTCAAGGATTAAAAGCTAATAATGAGTTGGAAGTGTTTTTAGATAAGCATTATCCAGATGAGAGGTTAAATAAAATTTTTGAAAATAATAAGAGATTATAAAAGACGAAAGTTTAGTTCGTCTTTTATTTTATCCTAAAGTAATTTTAATGGTTTGATTACCTACTAAGTCTCCAGCTTTGATACTTTGGTTTGTGACTTTACCATAACCTTCTAATTCATATTTATAACCTAGGGTTTGCATTAGATAGATGGCATCACTTCTAGAGTAACCAATAAGGTTGGGCATTTTACCTTGGTCACCATTAGTAATGAGGAATACTTTATCAAATGATAAGACAGTTTCCCCTTTATTCGGGTACTGGTCTATTATTTTATCACCACTGCCAATGATGGTGGTTTTGATATTATATTTATTTAAAGTATTTTGGACATCAGTAACTTTTTGATTAATATAAGAGTCTAGTTTTAAAGAAGTAACACTGCTATTATTTTTATTTGTATCTTCAAACATATTTTTATATTTGGCAATGTTTTTCATAAGACTAGTGATGGAATCACTTAATACTTTTGATGAGCCGACGTTTGGTTGTTTGACGGCTGCATATATAATGATTTCTGGGTTATCTTTAGGATACATACCAGCAAATGAATATATGTAGTTAGTATCACCGGTTAAATAGCCACCAGTTTTTTCATTATATATTTGTGATGTTCCAGTTTTACCAATGACATCATAACCATCGATATGATACCTTTTACCAGTTGCTTCTGGGTCAGTACTATTAACTACTTGGTCCATAAGGTCTTTTATTTTATCGATAGTGGTTTGTTTTACTAGTTTTTCGGTTTTTTCTATTTTACGTTTATAAGTGGTTTTACCGGTATTTGGATCGACAATTTTAGAGACAATATGTGGGGTTAATTCTTGACCGTCATTGGCAATCATAGATAAGGCTTTGAGGTGTTGGATGGCAGTTGTGGTAATACCTTGTCCAAAGGCAGCATTGGCAACTTCTACAGGGTATTTGAAACCAAGATTACCAGTTTGTTCTCTAGCAAGGTCAATACCAGTGGAAGTGGCAAAGCCATATTTTTTGAAGCATGATTTTAATTCATCACGATCAATAAAGTGGTTGATCATGGAACTGACACCGACGTTAGATGAGTATTCAAAACCTTTATCATAAGTGATGTTACCCCATCCAGTGTTATTCCAGTCTCTGATAGTGGCGTCGGCAACTTGAATGCTTCCAGATTTAAATGTTTCGGCACCATTATATGTGCCTTTATCAATGGCACACATATAGGTGTATATTTTCATAGTTGATCCTGGTTCAAAGGCATTGGAAACTAAAGGATTTTCATAGCTAGTGATGTTACGCAAGTTAGGGTTAAAAGATGGGGTTGAGCTACTAGCTAGAATATCACCGGTTTTAGCATCCATAACGGCAATTAGTGACCACTGTGGTTTATATTTACTATTGATGTTTTGGACTTCTGTTTCGGCAAAACGCTGAATGGATGAATCTAAGGTTAGATAAATATCTTTACCATCTAAGGCATCGATTCGTTCTTCTTTAGTGTCAGGAATTTTATAGCCAAAGCGATCTTGCTGATAGGTTAAATAGCCATCGGTACCTTTTAGTTCGTCATCAAATTTGGCTTCAATACCTAGTTCTCCATCAATTGAAGTGGTTAATTTACCGTTTTTATCATAGTATTCATTAGTTTTAGCATAGCCTAAGATATAAGAGGCAAAGTCACCGTTAGGGTAATATCTTTTATAGCTTTCTTCAAAGTCAATGCCTGGTAAGTTAAGTTTTTCGATTTCATCTTTTTTTATTTCAGTAATGTTTTTACCAGCTGGACCAAATTCTATTTGATATTTGCCTTCTTCTTTTCCTTTTTGAAGTTTTTCTTGGATGGTTTTTTCATCGGTGTTTAAGGCTTTAGCGAGGGCTTTGGCAGTGGTTGGAATATCTTTGACATGGTTAATTTGAGTTTTAGTACTACGGCTAGGGTCTAGGTAAGCAATTAAAGTATATGAGGTGACGTTTTGAGCAAGGACGTTGCCACTCATGTCATAGATGGTTCCTCTTTTAGCGGTGAGTACTTTGGATACTGTATTACGGTTTGCGGCAAAAACTTTCATGTTTCGACCATTGATGGTTGGAGAAATGGCAAGGTAGCAATAACGACCAAATAAGACAAACATTAAAAACAAAAAAACAAGAAAGATTTTTCTTGGAGTTTTCCATTCTACGTTTTTGGCCTTTTTTTTGGTCATTTTATCACCTCGCTATTTATCAACTATAATAATATTATCATTATTATAAGCAAGTCCCATTTCTTTAACGACTTTTTGAACATTTTCAAATGATGTGAGTTCATTTACTTTCATAGTTAAACTTTCATTTTTCTTTTCTTGGTCTTCAATATTATATTTAATTTCTTCAATGTTCATTTTCATTTCACCGATAGAAGCACCACAGAATATTTTTAGACCGAGCATTAAGAAGAAAGCTAGAGTAGCATAAAAATATAACATTCTTTCACCTTTGGTGATTTTGCTTTTATTTTTCTTTTTTTTCATGTTTATCTACTCCTTTCTATTACTCTAAGTCTAGCACTTCTAGAGCGGTTATTGTGTTTGATTTCGGCATCTGATGGTTTTATATTGGCAATTATTTTGAATTTAGGTTGATATTCATCTGGAATGAGTGGTAAGTTTTGCAGTTGTTTAGGAATACTACTGACTTCTTTAAATATTTGCTTGCATATTCTATCTTCTAGAGAATGAAAAGTAATGACACATATTCTGCCCCCTACTTTGATGAGGTCTAGGGAGTCTTTAAGAGCTTTTTCAAAGACGTTTAGTTCGTCATTGACTTCGATTCTAATGGCTTGAAATGTTTTTCTGGCTGGATGAGTAGTACGTCTATATTTTTCGGGAACGTTTTGTTTAATTATGTCAGCTAGTTCTAAGGTTGTTTCAATGGGTTTTATTTTTCTAGAGTTAATTATGCCTTTCGCAATACTACTGGCATATTTTTCTTCACCATATTCTTTAATGATTTTAATTAATTGATTTAATGAATAGTTATTGACAACGTCATAAGCAGTAAGTTTTTGATTTTGATTCATACGCATATCAAGTTTAGCATTTTTATGAAAACTAAAGCCTCTTTGTGTTTCATCTAGTTGTGGTGAAGATACTCCTAAATCGAATAAAATGCCATCGACTTGATTTATTCTTTTGGTTATTTCTTCTTTTATATTGACAAAGTTGGTATTAATTATTTCATAGTTGTTTGCGATTGCTTGTAGTTTTAGTTTGGCATGCTTTATGGCTTCACTATCTTGATCAAAGGCATAAAGAAAGCCATGGGAAATTTTTTTTAGGATATGTGAGCTATGTCCACCATAACCTAAGGTACAATCGACGACGATGCTTGATTGATTTAAATTTAAGTAGTCAATACTTTCAGTTAATAGGACACTTTCGTGCATGCGAACCTCCTAGTTTATACTTTGGGAAAATAAATTATCTGCCATTTCGGAGAAGTTGGCTTCATTTTCTTCGATGAATTTATTCCATCTATCACTACTCCATATTTCTAATCTATCACCAACACCAATAATGATGGTATCTTTGGAAAGATCAGCATATTTGATTAAGGGCTGTGAAATGTTTATCCTTCCTTGTTTATCAAAGTCAGTAGCACTAGCCCCTGATAAGAAAAAGCGCATAAAGTTTCTGGCTTCTTTGACGTTTGGCAATGTTTCATAATGATGAATTATTTTTTCCCAGGTATCTTTTTTATAAATAAATAAGCAGTTATCTAAACCTCTAGTAATAATAAAATTATCACCTAATTCATTTCTTAGTTTAGAAGGGATAGTTAAGCGACCTTTTTCGTCGATTTTTTGGTGGTATTCACCCATGAACATAACTATCACCCACTTTTCCCCACTTATTTTCACTTTATACCACTATTTTACTATTAGGTCTTAGAAAAGTAAAGAAAAATCATATTTTTTATTTGTATTTTTATGTCAATTTACATGATTTTGGCAAAGAAAAAAGAGTCCTAAGACTCTAATAATTTCTTAATGGCATCTAAGGCACATTGGGCATCTTCACAATTTAAACCGGTTTTATCATTTTCATATGATAAGTCAACAGCTCTTAATTTTATCACAACGTTATATGTTGGGTTCGTTTTATTTAAACCATCAGATACAGTGGCAACTAAGGTACCGTGATAATCATATTGAACATTAGCTGTTTTGGATGTTACAGTAACGGATTGACCATTATCTTTTTGATAAGTACAAGTATATGTACTACCACAACCATCTGGGAAGGTTACGGTAACAGTTTTTGGATAAATACCACTTTCTGTAAAGGTTGGTGCTGGAATAGAAGATGTACGAATATTTTTAGTGGCAGTGGCAACTTTACCAGTGGCATTAGTTACTCTAACCATAATGGTATAGCTGGTGTTTTGATTTAAGTTATCGAATTTATAAGATGTTGAGGTGCCACCATTGATCCAAGTTTTGCCACCATCTTTAGAGTATTCCACTTTAGTTACTTTGCTTACGGAATCAATATTAGCAATAGCGGTTATTGATTTTGTAGTAACTTGAGAGTTTATAGATACAGATAGTCTATCAGCTGCTACATTAATTGTACTGGTAATATTAGAAGTGTTAGTTCCGTCATTTACTGTTGCAGTGATTGAACCACTTTCATTAAATATTACTTCAACAGTTTTGTCAGTGACAGTGACTGTTTGACCATTATCTTTTTTGTAAGTACAGGTGTAAGTACTACCACAGCCATCTGGATATGTAATGGTAACGGTTTTTGGAACAGTACCACTTTCAGTGATTTGAGCGAAAGGAACTTTAGATGTAGTAATTTCTTTACTGGCAGTGGCTACAGTGCCACTTTCATTGGTGACTCTTGTCATAACGGTATATTTAGTACCTTGTTTTAAATCAGTAAAGCTATAAGTATTATTTTTACCAGCATTAATCCAAGTTTTGCCACCATCAATTGAGAATTCATATTTACTTATCGGACTAGTAGATGTGGCATTAGCAACTACTTTAATGGTGTTAGAGGTAGCATTGGTGGCTAATGAAAGATTAATTGGAGCAGCGACCTCTACATTATAACTATTTACAGTAGAGTTTTTACCATCAGATACAGTTGCTTCTAGTTTACCATTTGTCGTAAATACTACCTCAACGGTTTTGTCAGTGACAGTGACTGTTTGTCCGTTATCCTTTTTATAAGTACAGGTATATCTATCACCACAACCATCTGGATATGTTATAGTAATGGTTTTTGGATAAGTACCACTTTCAGTGAATGTTGCACCAGGTATTTCTGTTGGAAATGCAGTGAAATAGTATGTGACATCGTAATTATAATCTTTAGTTAAATTACCACTATCTAAGGTCATGTTAATGTGCAAGTAACAATTATTGCCATCACAAGAATTTTCTATACTATAGTTTTTAATGTTAACAGTTGCTGGCATTTCAAAGTTTTGTCCGTCAATGATTATTTTATTATTATTTTTATCAATTTGGAATTTTTTACCATTAATAGTACAGTTGCCTAGATTGGTCGAATTATTACAGGTTATTCGATTATCGTTTGCAGCAAGCATAGTATCGATGTTTTTTGAAATGATGCTTGCTTTTTCTTGAATAGCTGTTCTAGTACTGGCATCAGCAAAAATATCTTTGACTTCAATTAAGACTTCAAATAAAAATATGGCGATAATCATAGTTAGAGCAAAAGATACTATTAGCTCTACTACCGTAAATCCTTTGTTATTTTTCATACTTTATTCACCTCGTAATATATTTATAATTTACTTGCTTATTATCTACTATATTTAGTATATCATATTTTTAGGCTATATTATATTAAAATTTTTAATTATTGATAGATAAAATTAATATTTGAGCTATAATGACATTTTTTTTAAATATTTATGTAAACTAACAAGTAATTTTTTATATTAAAAAAAACAGCACTAAGTACTGTTTTTATCCTAACATTTTCTTGATGGCATCTAGAGCACACTGAGCATCGCTACAGTTTAAACCAGTTTTAGAATTACTATAAGACAAGTCAGCAGCTTTTAATTTAATAGTTACAGTGTATGAAGCAGTAGCTGAATTTTTACCATCTGATACAGTAGTAGCTAAGGTGCCGTGGTTATCAAATGATACATTAGCTGTAGTACTTGTTACAGTAACAGTGCTTCCACTATCTTTTTTATAGGTACATGTATATGTACTTCCGCATCCTGATGGGAAGGTTATTTTAACTGTTTTTGGATAGACACCACTTTCAGAGAATGTTGCTTTTGGTACTGAATTTGTTTTTTGGGTTTTAGAAGCAGTTGATGTTTTACCACTTTTGGCAGTTACTCTAACTTGAATATTATAACTTGTATTTTGATTTAAGTTACTAAAGGTATATGTTTTATTGGTACCATTATTAACCCAAGAACTTCCACCATTATTAGAAAATTCATATTTACTAATACCACTCGTTGCGGATGCGGTAGCTACAACGGTAATACTTTTAGTTGTGGCACTAGTTGATATTGATAATGAGATACTATCGGCTACTGCCTGAGATGCTAAAGTAACATTGTTACTTACCGTATATTTTGCTCCGGCATTACCTACTTTAGTTGATCCACTAAACCAACCATTGGCTACGTAGGTACTGGCAGCGGTAATACTTGGTAAAGTTACTTGGCAGTTCGTTGCGGTATTTCTAATGGTACATGAGTTACTAGTAGCTCCGATTGCTGAGACGTTACTTCCTTTAGTGTAAGAGACTGTAACTGTTTTACTTGTTAAAGCGTAGTACGTAATGTTGTTAGTTAAAGCAACACTTTTACTTGCACCGACAGCGGCGGATGTTGCTCCACTACTCGTTCCCCAACCGATGATTGAGAAGCCACTTCTAGTAATACTTGGGGTGGTAACGTTACAGCTTGATGAACCATTATATCTATAACATGATTGAGATGTTGATCCAATTGATGTGGCACCATTTTTATTAAAGGTTGCTGTATACTGTGATGAACTTCTTGTTATAGCATAGTATGTGGCATTGCCACTAAATGATTTGGCTGTGTTTTGATTCCAAGCTGATGAGGTTGATCCTGATGATGTATTCCAACCTAATACACTAAATCCACTTGCCGCAGTTATCGTTGGTGAGGTTATACTACAGGTTGTTGCTTGGGCTGTTCCATTATATGTAGCAGCGATGGTACAATTTTTTGAGGTTGCACCGATAGCTGATGCACCATTTTTGTTAAATGTTACAGTAATGGTCTTGGCAGCTTTAGTTGTTTGGGCATAATATGTATCATTGGCACTAACTGATTTAGCAGTATTAGCTCCCCACTGATTTGAGTGAGTATCGGCAGCTGTTGACCATCCGATTACTGTTGGGGTGTTGGTTGATCCTGTTATCGTTGGTGAGGTTATACTACAACTTGTAGCTTGCGCTGTTCCATTATATGTAGCAGCGATTGTACAATTTTTTGAAGTTGCACCGATAGCTGATGCACCATTTTTATCAAATG
>CALVRX010000022.1 GCA_944358815.1 uncultured Bacilli bacterium
TAACTAGCCGAAGAGAGTTAAAAGATATTTCTAAAGGAGATGAAGATTTAGAAAGTATGGCAAAGATAATCGAAGATTTAAATGAAGATGAACATATTATAGGGTTATATGACAAAGATAAAATGGACGCTTGGATGAAAAAGATAGATCATGCGGAAGCAGTAAAAGAAGGACATGCGGAAGGACATGCCAAAGGTCTTGCTGAAGGTCTTGCTGAAGGTCTAGCTGAAGGAAGAGCCGAAGGTAGAGCCAAAGGTAGAGCTGAGGGCATTGCTGAAGGATTACAACAAGGTTCTGATAGTAAAGCCAAAGAAATTGCTAAGAAAATGTTAAAATCTGGTATGGCATTATCTGAAATTTCTAAATTTACTGGTTTAAAAGAACAAATTATTGAAAATTTAACAGAGGAAAATTAATCCTTTGTTTTTTGTATAATAAAAATAACAATGGTTAAAATCCATTGTTATTAAATTTGTTACATCCATATCCTGGGTCGTTGTTGATAATTTGATTTTCTTCAGAACAACTATATTCTGGAGTATAAGTGTGATTATAAATATGTTTATTAATTATATGAGTGTGAATTGGACAGATATGATTTACTTCATGACAGTATTCTCTTTCAATACAATTATTAATAACTGGTTCCATGATTGGACAGTTTGGGTCTTGATTGCAACAGTTATTTATTGGTTTTGCAAATCCAAAATTTTTTTTGAACATTTTATTTTCCCCCTTGTCTAATTTATGATATGAGTTAGTTTAAAACATGAATATGGCAAATGTTTATAGTTTGTTAAATTATTTTATTATGAGCAAAATGTTAAATAAATTTTGTACATTATTTTAATGTGAACTATTTTTTATAGAATATAAAAAAGTGCTTGTGGGCACTTATTTTAATATGTTATAAATTTCCTGTGGGGAAAGTTTTGGACCTTCTTTTTTATATTGAGGTTTTAAATGAAGATGAAAGTGTTTAACTTCTTGTTTTAGTCCGTTATTTTGAACTAAAGTTAATCCATCAGTGTGTAATTTGTCTTTTAAAAGTTTGTCTATTTTTCTAGCTATATCCATAATATGAGATAGAGTTTTATCATCTATATCAAATAAATCTTGATAGTGTTTTTTAGGTACAATTAATGTATGTCCATTAACGTCAGGATTGGTATCTAGAAAAACTTTGACAATATCATCTTCATATATAGTATAAGAAGGTATTTCTCCATTGACTATTTTACAAAATATACAATCCATTTTTATCACCATTATTATTTTATCATAGAAAGAAAAAAAGAGTAAACTCTTTTATTGTGAATATCTGCGAATATTCTAATTTATTATTGGGGAAATTTTTTATTTTTATACAAAAAAATTAGAAAAAATGTTAAAATATAATGAGGTGATAAAAATGAATATTTTAAGTATAGATAATTTAACAGTTAGCGTTAGCGAAAAAATAATTTTGAAAGATTTTAGTTTGGAAGTTAAATCTGGAGAAATTCATGCTATTATGGGACCTAATGGAACTGGTAAATCAACCTTAACTAAGGTTATTATGGGTGATCCTAACTATAAGATCGAAAAGGGTACAATTAGTTATAATGGTAAAGTTTTAAATGATATGCCGGTTAATGAACGAGCTAAGTTAGGAATTTTTTTGGGAATGCAGATGCCTATGGCTATTGAAGGGGTTACTAATGCAGATTTTTTAAGAAGTGCTCTTCGGGCTAAGGAAGGTGATAAGTTTAAGTTATTACCATTTATTAGAGAGCTTGATAAATTAACAGAACAATTACATATGGATAAAGATATGATTCACCGGGGAATTAATGATGGTTTTTCTGGCGGTGAACGTAAAAAAAATGAAATTTTACAGATGAATATTTTAAAACCAGATGTTATTTTATTAGATGAAATTGATTCTGGTCTTGATGTGGATAGTTTAAGATTAGTAGGTGAAAGTGTGATGAGGTATTATGAAGAGAAAAAGCCAGCTATTTTACTTGTTACACATTATCAAAGATTACTTGATTATATAACCCCTGATTTTGTACATATTATGCGCGATGGTAAAATTGTGAAGAGTGGAGATAAGAGTTTAGCTTTGGAAATTGAAAAAGAAGGTTATGATAAAGTAGGTAAGGGCGATGAATAAAATTTTAATTTGTGATGAAGATATTAAAATAGAAAATGAAGATGGTATTGAAGTTGTTATAGGTGAAGCTAGTAAGTTTTTAAATGTTCAGACAGTAAAAATAAAAGCTCAAAAAGATACTAATATTGTGATAGAAGCTGGTCAGGTATCTATAAAATTGGATTTTTATATTAATGTATTAAAGGGCGTTAAGTTAAATATTTATGAATATAAACATGATGGTGATTATAAATTTCAATATAAGTATTATTTAGAAGATGAAAGTTATTTGAATGTCGAGAAAATTAATGATGGTAGCGATATTAAAGAGATGACTGTTATTAATTTGAATGGCGAAGGTGCAAAGGTTGATTTTAATTTAAAAACTATTAGTAAAAAACATGAAAAGTATAATTTTTTAGTTTATCATAATGCGAAGAATACTATTAGTAACATAAGAAATAATGGAGTGAATATTTTAAATGGGACGTTAGAATTTAATGTATCAGGCTTTGTTTCTAAAGGAATAACTGGCTGTGATATTAATCAAAGTGGACGAATTATTAATACAACTAAAAATACTTGTATAATAAAACCTAATTTATTTATTGATGAAAATGATGTAGTAGCTAATCATAGTGCGCTCATTGGTACTTTTTCGTCTGACGAGATATTTTATTTAATGAGTCGGGGTATTGATAAAAAAGAGTCTGAAATGTTACTTACTAAGGGGTTTCTTTTAAAAAATATTACTTATTATAAAGAAACTTTAGAGAAGATTATTAGTAGATATTGGAGGTGATTAAATGAATAGGGATGATTTTAATATTTTAAAGTCCGGAGTTATTTATTTTGATAATGGGGCAACTACTTTAAAACCGAAAGTTTTAGGAGAAGCCGTAGCTGATTATTATGATAATTACAGTTCTAATATTCACCGTGGTGATTATACTTTAAGTTCGAAAGCTGAACAAAAGTATGAAGAGACAAGATATTTGGTAAAGGATTTAATTGGTGCTAAAAAAGCTAATGAAATTGCTTTTACAAGTGGAACAACAGATTCTATTAATAAAATTGTTTTTGGTTATTTTAGAGATCATTTGACAGAAGGTGATGAGGTATTACTAACTAAAAGTGAACATGCTTCAAATTTACTTCCATGGTTTGAACTTGCAGATGAGAAGAAACTTAAAATTAGTTATATTGAACTAGATGATAATCATGAAGTTTTGATAGAAAATGTAGAAAAGGCAATAACTTTAAAGACTAAGGTAATATCTATTGCTCATGTTAGTAATGTAGTTGGTGATATTAGACCAATTAAGGAAATTGTTAAATTAGCTCATAGTAAAGGAATACTTGTTTTGGTAGATGGGGCACAAAGTGTTCCACATTTAAAAATTGATGTACAAGATTTGGATATAGATTTTTTGGCTTTTTCAGCTCATAAAATGTGTGGACCGACTGGGGTTGGAGTTTTATATGGAAAAGAAAAGCTATTAGAAGAAATTAAGCCAATTATTTTTGGTGGAGATATGAATGCTGATTTTAATCATAATGGTGAACGTATTTATAAGTCGATGCCTTATCTTTTAGAAGCAGGAACTCCTAATATTGCTGGAGTAATTGGTTTTGGATATACTATTAAGTATTTGATGAATATTGGACTAGAGAAAATTCATGATTATGAGTTAGAATTAAAAAAATATTTGGTTAAAAGATTAAAAGAAATTAAGGAAATTACTATTTATAATGAAAATAGTAAGAGTGGTATTGTAACGATAAATTATGAGGGAATTTTTCCACAAGATTTGTCTATTTATTTGGACAAGTATAATATTTGTACTAGAGCTGGTAATCATTGTGCGAAGATTTTAAAAGATGAAATTCATATTAAAAATACTTGTAGAATAAGTTTATATTTTTATAATTCTAAAGAAGAAATTGATAGATTAATAGAGGTACTTAAAAATCCAAACATTAAGAGAGAAATTATATAGTTTCTCTTTTAATTTGACTTTATTTTGGATAATGGTATTATATAGGCTTGAAAAGAGGATTATTATGTTTGATTTTAAGTGTAGTCAAGATATGGATATTAATTGGTTTGAAGAAGAATATAATAAAAATAAGGATTTATTAAATTATTTAGTGGATAATATTAATAGTTTAGATAAAGTATTTGATGAAATAGGTTATGATAAGTGCTTAACTATTATTAAATTTTTAGATTTATGTGAAGAAAATTATATCGTTTTAATGTTGATGCAAAGTTTAATTACTTATTGTCATCAGAAAGAAGATACTAAATTTTTGGAACTTTATATGTATTTTCAAAATAATAATATGGATTGCTGGCTTGAAGAATGTTCATTAGAAGATTTAAGAATGGTTAAAAGGTGTATTTTGGCTGATAAAATGATGCAAGAAGCATTTCCACAGATAGTCGATTCTATTTTGAAGAAAGAACATGCTTTTAGTCATAATATTTTGTGATTTTAATAAATTAAGGTATAATGGGTATGGTGGTTATAATGAAAAAAAGTGTGCTTATATGTAATCCCAATAGTGGAAAAAATAATAAAGAAGTTTTGGCACATAAGTTTGAGGAAATTTTACATGATTATGGTTATAGTGTAGAAATTATTTTTACTAAGTATGCAGGTCATGCAAAGAAAATTACTGCAGAATTACCTGATGATATTGATTTGGTAATATCTTTAGGTGGAGATGGAACTTTTAATGAAGTTGTAACTGGTGATTTAAAGAGAAAAAAGAGATTATTACTGACACATATTCCACTTGGCACAACTAATGATTTAGGGGCTACTTTTGGTATGGGTAAAAATCCTGTAGCTAATTTGAAAATGATTTTAGAAGGGACTGTTAAAGATTTAGATATATGTACAATTAATGATGTACCTTTTGTATATGTGGCAGGGCTTGGTAAGTTTACTGATGTAGCTTATGATACACCAAGAAAACTTAAAAAGAATTTGGGATATATGGCTTATTTACTCAATGCAGTTAAGTCTTTTAATCAAAAAACACATTTATTTGAAATGACTTATACAGCTAATGGTGAAACTTATACGGGGCTTTATTCTTTTGTACTTATTTGTAATGCCAGTAGAATGGGTGGACTAGAGATTTTACAAGATGTAAAGATGAATGATGGTAAGTTTGAAGTACTTATTTCAAATATTACTACTAAGAAGGATATTATTAGAAGTTTATATTTTTTAAAAACAAGTGATATTACTAAGGTTCCAGGTTTTTATTTTTTTAGAACAGATAATTTGAAGATTAAATTAAAAGAACCGCCACGAAAGAGATTTTGTATTGATGGAGAAATGTTAAAAACAAGAACAACTGAGTATGAAATTAAAATTGTAAAAGGAATAAAGATGTTATTACCTAATAGTGAATTAGATAAAATATTTATATAATGTTTAAAGCTATGGGCAAAATTGCTTTTTATGGCTTTTTTTGTTATAATTATTAAGGCTTTTAAACACTTTAGAAAGGAGAAAAAATGAGTAAAATAAAAATATTTGCACTCGGCGGATTAAATGAAGATGGTAAAAATATGTATGTTGTCGATGTCGATAATGATATGTTTATATTTGATGCGGGATTAAAGTATGCCGATGATAAAATGCTTGGAGTAGATTATATTATTCCAAATTACGACTTGCTTAAGAAAAATAAGAAAAGAATTAAAGGTATATTTATTACCCATGGACATTATGATAATATGGGAGCACTTACAGAAATTTTAAAGGATATTCCAGATTTGCCAATTTATGGAACGAGTTTTACTGTAGAAATTATTAAAGATGAGTTATTAGATGATAATTTAAATGTGAAAAATTTACATGTGATTAAACCACATAAGAAGATAAATTTTGGAAAGAATAGTATTTTTCCAATATCTTTGACACACATGGTACCGGATAATGTAGGATATGTATTATATACACCAGATGGAGCAATTTTTTATACGGGAAATTTTGTATTTGATTCAACAATGCTTGGGGCATATAGGACTGATATTGGTAAACTTGCTTATGTTGGTAAACAAGGTGTTTTATGTTTACTTTCTGAATCATTATATGCAGATAAAAAAGGATTTACATCACCTCATCATCGTACTGGAGCGGCTATTCGAGAAATTTTATATAGAACGAATGGTAGAATTTTATATAATATATATCAAGCACAACTTTATAGGATTCAAGAGTTATTTAATGCCCTTAAAGATACTAAGAGAAATGTGGTTATTATGGGTAAGAGGTTAGAAAGTGTTATTTTAAAAGCTATTGATATGAAATATATTGATTTTGATAAAAAAAGAATTTGCCCAATTAATCATGTTAAAGATGATAAGGTGGTAGTAATTGTTTCTGATGAAAGAGAAAAACCATTTTCTAATTTAAAAAGAATTGTCCGAGGTTATGATAAATTTGTGACAGTAACTCCAGAAGATACGGTTATTTTTGCGTCACCAATTGAAGATGGTATGGAAAGAACGGCTACTAAGTTACTCGATGGACTTGCGAAAATAGGAGCTAATGTAGTAGAACTTTCTAGAAAAAAATATTTATCACATCATGCTTCTTCTGAAGATTTAATGCTTATGATAGATTTAATGCAGCCAAAGTATTATATGCCTGTGATTGGTGAGTATCGCCATCAGGTAGCCAATGCTAATGTAGCAAAAGAAGTAGGTATGGATGATGAACATATTTTACTTAGATTAAACGGTGAAGTAGCTTATTTTGAAAATGGTAAGTTAGTTGATAATGGTATGAAAGTTCCTGTCGATGATATTTTAATCGATGGTTTAGCGGCTGGTGATGTTGGCGATTTAGTACTTAAGGATCGTGAGCTTTTAAGTGATAGTGGCATTGTCATTATTACAGCAACAATTGATAAGCAAACTAAGGAAATTTTAGCCGGACCAGAGGTTTTGACACGCGGCTTTATTTTTGTTAGAGATAATATTAATTTGATTAAAGAAGCAGAAAAGATTGCTATAGATGTTATTAAAGAAAATACGAAGTCTAATTATGTTGATTTTTCTAAGGTAAAGATGGGAATTAGAGATAAAGTTGGTAAGTATTTTTATAATCAAACTGAGTGCAAACCAATGATTTTAATTGTAATAGGGGAAGTATAGTCCTCTTTTTTTCTTGCTTTTTTTTTAGTTTGTATATATAATTATGATAGGTGGTTATATGAATAGGAAAGGTTTTACATTAATTGAGCTTATTGGAGTTATTGTTATTTTAGCACTTTTGACTTTGATTATCGTGCCTAATGTAGTTACTTATTTACAAAAGGGTATTTCGGATAGTAAAGAATATCAAGAAGAATCTATAATTTTAAGTGCGAAAAATTGGGCTTCTGATCACAAAAATGAACTTCCAGAGAAAGGTAATCCTTTAAAACTACAACTTAGTGTATTACAAGAAGGGGGATATTTGGATAATAGTATTAAGGATCCGGAAACTGGTGATGTGATAGATCCTAATTCAAAATGTGTAGTTATTAGTACTGAAAATGGTAAAAAATATGATTATTCTTTACAAGATTGTGGCTAGGATTAAGACTAGCTTTTTTTTTGATTTTGTGTTATTATCTTTGGGGAAGTGATTGTATGTTAACACCACATTTAAATGAAGCTAAAAAAAGAACTAAATCTTTGGTTAAAATAGAAAATTTTAAGATGCCTGAAGAGTTAAAAAAAATAGGTCTTGGTAAAACTTATTATGTAAAAACTTATGGATGTCAGATGAATGTTCATGATTCAGAAAATATTAAAGCGATGTTGGAAGAGATGGGCTTTAATGAAGCTGATAGTATGGAAAAGGCTGATTTGATATTGCTGAATACATGTGCAATTAGGGAAAATGCGCATAATAAGGTTTTTGGAATGATCGGAAGAATTAAACATTTGAAGGAGGAAAGACCAGAAATTATCGCGGGTGTTTGTGGATGTATGGCACAAGAAGAAGTTGTGGTTAATGAAATTTTGGATAAGTTTAGTTTTTTAAATTTTGTCTTTGGAACACATAATATTCATGAATTGCCAGAAATTTTAAATAAAGCAATGCACAAAAATAATATTGAAGTTGAGGTTTATAGTTGTGAGGGTAATATTATTGAAGATATGCCAGCAAAAAGAGATAGTAAATATAAGGCTTATGTAAATATTATGTATGGCTGTGATAAGTTTTGTACATATTGTATTGTTCCTTATACAAGGGGTAAACAAAGAAGTAGAAGATTTGGAGATATTATAAGAGAAGTTAAAAATTTAAAGGATAATGGTTATAAAGAAGTTACTTTACTTGGTCAGAATGTGAATGCTTATGGTAAGGATTTAAATTTAGAATATGATATGAGTGATTTACTTGAAGAAGTGGCTAAAACGGGTATTGAAAGAGTAAGGTTTATAACTTCACATCCTTGGGATTTTACCGATAAAATGATTGATGTTATAGGAAAATATCCAAATATAATGCCATATATTCATTTACCATTACAATCTGGTAGTGATAGGATTTTAAAATTGATGGGCAGAAGATATACTAAAGAATCATATTTAGAACTTTTTAATAAGATTAAGGAAACAGTTCCAGGTGTAGCAATTACAACGGATATTATAGTGGGTTTTCCTGGTGAGAGTGAAGAAGATTTTAAAGAAACTTTAGATGTTGTGAATACTTGTAAGTATGATTCGGCTTTTACTTTTATTTTTTCACCAAGGGAAGGTACTCCGGCCGCAAAAATGAAAGATGATACACCACTTTCAGTTAAAGAAGATAGATTACATCAGCTTAATGAACTGATAAATAAATATGCTTTAGAGGCAAATGTAAAATATTTAGGTAAGACAGTACCAGTTCTTTTAGAAACTATTAGTGAGAAAAAAGATGGTATGTTAGCTGGATATACAGATACAATGAAACTTGTCAATGTTAAGGCACCTCATGATAAATTGGGTAAGATTGTCGATGTCAAGATTACTGATGTAAAAACTTGGAGTATGGATGGAGAAATAGCTTAGGCTGTTTCTTTTTACTAGTATAAAGATTTTTTGGATAATTATTTGATATGATATTTATATGGAAGAACTTTTTAATGTTTTTATTAATTATATTATAATAATAACTTTTACTTTTTGTATATTTTCTTTTACTATCATTTTATACTATCTACTTTTTTGTAAAAAAATAAATAATTGAATAAAAAGTTTTCATTTTCATATTTAAATGAAAATAATTCGAAAATAAACTTATTTTAAATTTTGAATTTTTATGTGCATTTCGAATGTAAAGAAAGGAATGAAATTTATTATGAATTATTATGAAATATTGGAAGTACCTTATGATGCTTCGTTTAGTAATATAAAAAGTTCATATTTGAGATTGGCTAAAAAAAATTATCCTGATATGTTTAGTCAACAAGATGATGGAGAAAGAATGAAGCAGCTTAATGAAGCGTATGCTGTGCTGAAAAATAAAAAGAAAAGGGCTTTATATGATAGATGGTTAAGTGATGAGTTTGTTAAAGCTAGTAAGTTATTAAAGGATAATTTAAATGATAATATGGATGAAAAGTTTGAGTCAAAGGGAGAAAATAGAAAAATTTATAGTGATAAGGTTGAAATATTATTGCAAGATATTGATATAGAGGCAAGTTATTTGCGTCAATTGTTGGTTAAAGCAGAAAGGGTTATTAAAGGAATGGAAAATTTAGAACTTAAGGCTTTTAATAATCTTGATTCTTGTATAAATGATATTGATAATTCTATTTTGAGGCTTTTTATTAATTTACAAATTAAAGCAATTAGCTGTGGTGCTGTTTATAAGTTTGATAAAATGTTTGAGTTAGAGAAGGAGGCTAAAGTTGTATTAGCAAAATTAAAATTATATAGTGCCTTTAATATAAATCTTTTAAGTGAATTTTTAAATGAGTCAAGTATTAGTTTGCAAAAAATAAATAAAATTAAACAACTTATCATAAAATATCCAGAGAATAAAAAAATTATAAATCTTTGTAAATATGCCAATAGGCTTTATAATGATTATATAATACGTTGGAATAAGAATATTTATTCATTGACATCTTATAGACATTATAAATTAATATATGATAAAATGGATGAAGTAAAAAAGATTAATAAAGATTGTAATCAGATATTAAAGGCTAATTATATGCAAAATTTGTCTAAACTTAAAGAATTAAGACAAAATGGATATGGTGTTTCTAATTTACGTTTTTTGTTATCTGCTAGTATAGGCTCAATTGCCTTAATAGATGCAGTAACCATTCCATTATTTATGAATAATGGAGTAGTACTGTTTGTGAATATTGGAGGTTTATTGATTATGCTTTTAGTGTTTAGAAAATTGGTTACTAGCAATAATTATGATGTGATAGATTATATTAATAGAGTAAAAAATTATAAAAATTAAAAAAATGGTGATACAAAAGTAAAAAAGTTAGAAAGTTATGCAAAAATATATGATTTAAAGTGAAATTTTTACAATAATGAAAATGTTCCTTAATAATTGGTGCATTTTTTTGTAAATTGTTTGTTTTTGGGGTGTCTATTGAAAAAAAGTTATTATTTTGGTATTATTTATGTAAAGGGTAGGAGATAATTAATATGGGTAATACTGCTAATAAAAAAAACAAATTAAAAGAATTTGTCGAAAAAGTAGAAAATAATACTAATGATGCTTTGGAAGATTCTTTAATGGATGAAGATGCAAAAGAAGAAAATTTTGATGTGGATTATACTGATATTGTAAAAAATTCGGTGAAAGCAAAAATGTCAAAGTTACCTTGGCTTGTGGCGATATTTTTGATTTTAATTATTACGATTATGCTTGGATTTATGTTTTTTAGAAATAATCCTAAGACATTGTTTACTCAGACAACTGATGGTTTATTCAATTATTTACAGGATAATATCAATGAGAATGTTTATGATGTTATGGATGGAAATGTGAGTTTAAATTATGTTATTAAAAGTAGCGAAGAAAGTGAGTTTTATAATAAATTAAGTGGAATTTCTTGGAGTGCAGATTACGTTAAAGATAATTCAAGTTCACAAATTTATGCGAATATAAATGCCACATCTACGGATGGTACAACGCCAGTTATATTGTATAGTGATGGCAATAATACTTATATTTCTTTCTCTTCATTATCAGATAAGTATTTAAAATTAAATGGTAATAGATTAAGTTATTTGGTAAGTGGTAACGATGTTAAGACTATTTTAAAAGGTATTAATCAGGCAGTAGATAAAGTAATTGCTGATGAGAAAATTTATGGTAATAAGGAAAATATTGATTTAGATGGTAAAGTGTTAAAAACTTACAAGATGAGATTTGTGGTAGATGAGAAAAATAGAGATAGAGTAGTAGAGACTTTTGTGAATACATTAAAGGCGAACGATGAGCTTACTAAGGTGCTTGGGGTTATGAAAAATATGCCTGCAAGTGACATTAGAACGGCAATGGAAAATTATATTCCAAAGATAAAAAAAGAATTAAAAAGGTGTGGTAAATTAGAAATTTCATTATATGTTGACAATAAAACTAATGATTTTATTGAAATGGAGATTACTAGTACTCTTGGAAATATTAATTTGATTAGTGATGGCAATAATAAGTTTTCTTATAGTATGTTTGATAATAATGAAAGAACTTTATCTGAGGGAGAATTTTCATTTGGAGTTAATAATAACAAAACTAAATATACGGCTAATTTATATTATAAAAAAACTAAAGATAATAAATTAATCACGGAAAGTAATTTTGATTTGAAATTTACTAGTAAAAAGGCAAGTAGTTTTAAAGAATCTGATATTTTAGATAATGTTTTAAATAATCAGATGACAGAATTGGAACAATTCGAATTATATTCTAAAATAATTACGGAGCCAAATTTTAGTAAGTTGCTTCCTTTGATAGAAAAAATGGGTTAATCCATTTTTTTTGTGTACTTTTTTTGGTTAAAAGCATATCTTAAAGTGAGGGGTGATAAAGTGGCATCATATAAAGAAATAGTTACCAAGGCAATTATTGGTAAGGGAAAGAAGCATTTTAAAAATAGTTATACAATAAAAGCGGAAAATAAACCTTCAACGGTACTTGGGTGTTGGGTTATTAATCACAAATTTAAAGGGTATAAATCTGGGGATAAAGTAGGTGTCGATGGTTCGTTTGATATTAATATTTGGTATTCTTATGATGATGATAGTAAGACTACAGTTATTAATGAAAAAATTGAGTATAATGATTTATTTAATGTAAAACTTAAGGAAAATGCTGATTTAACTGGTGATACAGACATTATAGTAAGATCTTTAAAACAGCCAACTTGTTCTTCAGTGAATATTCAAGATGAGAATGTAATTTCATTTAATATTGAAAAAGAACTTGGTGTAGAAATTGTCGGTGAAACAAAAGTGAAAATTGCGGTCGAAGATGATGAGGAGCCTTGGGATGAAATAGTCGATGATGTAGATGAAGATACTTTAAAAGAAATTGATGAGAAGGTATCTGAAGATTATTTGAAATAAGGTGCGATGGGTCGCACTTTTTTGATATAATGATGGTGGTGATGTTTATGAGTAAGTTATATTTAATTAGACATGCTTTTACGCCAGCAAATAATGCAAGTTATAATAATCAGCAAGGACTTTGGAGAATTGCTAAGGATAAAGATATGCCAATTGAAAGAGAATATGGGGTAAAACAGGCTTTAGAGTTGGGTAAATTTTTAGGTAAGTTAAAAGGAAAGATACTTATTTATGTTAGTCCATATTATCGTGTTAGGCAAACTTTAGGATATTGTTTGTTTAATATGGAAGGTAATTATGATATAAGAGTTTTGGATGAGTTGCATGAGTTTAATTCAGGTGTACATTATGCTCATACAGTTGATGAAGTTTTAAAGATGTATCCAGAAAGTAGAAAATATTTTGATGCGGCTAAAAAAGACTTAGAGAGTGCGGTTTATACTGGTGGTGAAAGTCGTAAGATGGTTAAAGCGAGAGTTAAAGAAGTAGCATTGATGCTTAAAGAGCAGGTGAAGTCTTTAGATTATGATTATATTTTGGTATTTGGACATGGTATGACTAATCGATATATTTATTATTGGATTACGGGTGATGATTTAAATGAAGATATGAAAAATGGTGAGGTTTTATCGGTTAGTGATAAGAAAAGTTTGTTTTTACCAAAGACAGTAGTACCTAAAGGGTTTATGATAGATATTGATAGTTATTTAAAGGAAAATATATGATTATGTATGGTTTTATATTAGCTAATAAGGCAAATTATAATTAGTAAAATAGGTGTTATACAAAAAAGGTTGACATATATTGTTTTATATGATAGAATTATTTAGGAAATGGAGGGATATTATGGCAGTTAAATTGAGACTTTTAAGAATGGGTGCTAAAAGAAAACCATTTTACCGTATTGTAGCGGCTGATTCAAGAGTAAAAAGAGATGGTAAGTACATCGAACTTATTGGTACTTATAATCCTATTACAGACCCAGCCGAAATTAATATAAAAGAAGAAGTTGCTTTAAAATGGCTTAACAATGGAGCTATTCCTACTGATACGGTTAAAAGTTTATTTAATAAAAAAGGAATTAATAAGAAATTCCATGAAATGAAATTTTCTAAAGAAAGTAAATAATTATGGAACTTGGAAGTTTAACGGAATTTTTAGTTAAAAGTTTGGTCAAAAATCCAGATATGGTATCAGTAAAGACTTTTGATGATGAAGATAAAATTACGATTGAAGTATTAGTTAGTTCTGAAGATATGGGACGAGTTATTGGCAAAAATGGAATGATTGCTAATAGTATTAGAACAATAGTTCAAGCTAGTGGTTATCTCAATCATGAAAAGCGAGCAGTTATTAACATAGATTCTTTTTAGAGTCTATGTTTTTCTTTACTAATTTTTGTAAATGTGGTATATTCTATAATAGTGGAGGATGCTTATGAAAGATAAAGGTTTTACATTAATTGAATTGTTAGCAGTTATTGTGATATTGGCACTTGTATTAGTTATTATTATGCCAAATGTTACGGGTATTTTAAATAGGACCCAAAATAGATTGAATGATGAGCAGAAAAATGCAGTATTAAATGCGGCACGTCAATGGGGTGTTAGTAATTTGTCTCACGATGGTGATGATGTGTATTATGGTGGTAATAAAATTACCTATATTACAATAGAAGATTTGCAAAATTCTGGTTATTTAGAGGATAAGAAAATAAAGGATATGACAGATAAGGGTGATGTTCCTTTAAATACTAAAGTATGTATTATTTATAAAGATAATCAATTTGTTTATGAATATGATGGGGAGTGTTAATATGAAACGTGGTTTTACATTAATTGAACTTTTAGTAGTTATTGTTTTGCTTGGAGTTATTGCAGTAATGGTTACTACTTCGGTAATTGGTATTTTAAATGATTCTAGAAGTTCACTTTCTAATACACAAATTGATACAATTGAAAATGCGGCTGAACAATGGGGAACTGTTAATGCTGATAAGTTACCTCTTGATGATTCAGCCTATAAACTTGATGTGAAGACGTTATCTGATGATGGTTTTATCGATAGTAGTGATTTAAAAGATCCGGGGGATAATTCTGATTTATGTGGTTATGTAGAAATTAAATATGATAATAGTAAGAATCAATATAAATATAAGTTTGTTAGAGAAGATTGTTAAAAAAAGTGATAAAAAAAGTTTTACGACATATTTTTTAGTAGAGGCGATGTTATGAAAAAAATATTAGTAATACTTTTTTTATTTTTAATTTTAAGTGTTAGTTTTGATAAAGTTTTAGCAGAGGAAAGTATTAAATTAGCTGAAAATGCGAAGTCGGCTATTTTAATTGAAGCAAGTACAGGAAAAATTTTATTTGAAAAAAATGCGGACGAAAAATTGCATCCAGCTAGTATGACTAAAATGATGAGTATGCTGTTAATTATTGAGGCGATTGAGAATGGAGTTATTTCATGGGATCAGATTGTGACGGTTAGTGAAAATGCTTCTAAAATGGGTGGAAGTCAGATTTTACTGGAAACTGGTGAGAAGATGAGTGTCCGAGATTTATTTAAAGGTGTGGCTATTGCATCTGGTAATGATGCGGTAGTGGCTTTAGCAGAAACTGTGGCGGGAAATGTGAGTAATTTTGTCAGTATGATGAATAAAAGGGCTAGTGAACTTGGATTAAAAAATACACATTTTAAAAATCCACATGGATTAGATGATGCAGATCATTATTCAAGTAGTAGGGATATGTCGTTAATTGCTAGGGAATTAGTGAAGCATGAGGATGTTTTAAAATATACTAAGGTGTATGAAGATTATTTAAGAGAAAATACGGATAGAAAAATTTGGCTTGTTAATACAAATCGATTAGTTCGTTTTTATGATGGCGTTGATGGTTTAAAGACGGGTTTTACAGATGATGCTGGTTATTGTATGACAGCGACGGCTAGTAAAGATGGTATGCGAATTATTGCGGTGGTTATGGGTGAAGAGACAAGTAAGATACGTAATCAAGAGGTTAGTGAAATGTTAGATTATGCTTTTGCACAATATAAGGTAATTAATTTACTAGAGAATAAAAATTCATTAGGTAAATATAGGGTAGAAAATGGTAAAGAAGAATATGTTCAAATAGTACCTAAAGGGGAAGCAGCTATAGTAAAAAAGAAAAGTGAAAAGGACGGGCATGTAAGTTATGATATTAAATTAGGGGCACTTAGAGCTCCACTTAAAGTAGGAGATAATATTGGTACTTTGGTTATTAAAGAAGATAATAATGTAGTGAAAACTTTAAAATTGACGGTGCAGAAAGATGTAGGTAAGGCTAATTATGGAAATTTATTATTAAGAAATATTAAGGATATGATTATTGGCAATATGAGTTTAAATTAACTCATATTGTTTTTCTTTGATAGTATTTAATGATATAATTAAAATAATAAAGATTGAAGCATTGAAAAGGTGAAATTTATGAAAAATGAAAGAATGGTCATGATTATATTTGCTTGCATGAAAATAATAAATGTTTTTTTAGGACCTTTTTTAGTGGCATATTTTATAACAACATCAACAAAAAGTATAATTGATGTATCTCGCTTTAATATACTTAATTATTTATGTTTATGTTTATTTGGGATGTTTGCTGGATATGTTACTGAAAGGCGGGGTACATTACTCACTTTTAGGCTTGGTATATTTGTTAGATTTTTATGCGTTTTAGCAATATTGTTTTTAGGGGATAATTTGGTTTCTTATTATTGGATTGTGTCATTTACATATGGCTTTTCTTCAATGTTTTTTTACTTGCCTTTTAATTTATATCATACTGATTGTGTTCAAAACTGTGAAAGATCTAATTTTGAATTTAAAATGAATATTATTAAAAATATGGTAAGTGTGTTTATACCAATTATTTTGGGAACGGTAATTTCTGTTACAAATTATCAATTGACAGCTTTTATTATTTTGATTTTTTCGGTAATTCAGATTATAGCTTCATTTTATTTAAAACCACTTCCAAAGTCAGATAAAATATATGATATTTTTGGTTATTTGAAAAGATCTTTTAAAGATACACAGAAAAGAGAAATGTTTTATGTAGAATTTTTAAATGGTTTAACTTTATCTGATGGAGTTTTAGGAACGGTAATAACAATTTTAATTATGTTTTCTTTTAAGTCAGAATTTAATTTAGGAATTATTAATTCTGTAGTGGCATTATTAAGTTTAATTGTTTTATATATTTATTCAAAACATTATAAGGGAAAAGATGATAGAAATGTTATATTGTTTTCTGGTATAGTTATGTTTTTAGCGGTTATTTTACTTATTATAAATATTTCTAAATCGACGATTATATTATATAATGTTATTTTTGGAATTTTTGGGACTGGTATTTTAACTTTTATTTATGGATTAAGGCTTTTTAATTTTGCAAAAAAGAAAGTTACTAATAAAGAAAAAACGGAATATTGGGGTGCTAGAGAATTATTTCTTAATTTAGGTAGAGTGGTTGGATATATTTTACTATTATTTGTTGGATTATGCGGAGTTAATTATTTATTTTATCTTTTGATTTTCGTAAATTTTTTGGTTTTACTTTTTACAACTTTTCTTTCGGATATTGATAAGAATGAATATTAAAAAGTATTGAAGGTAAAAGGGAAAATGTGCTATTATTATATTAGAAAATTAAAGGAGGCGAAGTTATGGAAGAATATTTACCAGATATTTATCAAAAAAGTATTTATACAATCGATTATTCAAAATTACTTAGCCGAGGGATAAAATGTATTTTATTTGATTTGGATAATACGATAGTTCCTCCTTTTAGCAATGAACAGCCTAAAAAAGCAAAAGAATTATTTATAGGATTAAAACAAAAAGGTTTTAAAATTATTTTGTTTACTAATAGTCCATATATTAGATTAAAAGGTTTTAAAAATTATTTGGGAGTTGATGGTGTTTCGAATGCGTGTAAACCTTTTACTAGAAAACTGCGTAAAGTACTTCAGGATTATGGTTATGCCGTAAATGAGGTGGCTATTATTGGCGATCAGTTAATGACAGATATTAAGGTAGGAAATAAGGTTGGTATTACGACAATTTTAATTAATCCGGTAAGTAAAAAAGATTTTTTACTTACTAAGGTTCATAGGTTTATGGAAAGAAAAAAAATGAAAAAGTTAAGAGATCACGATTTATTTTGGCAAGGAAGGTATTATGATTAAGTGTGTAGGATGTGGGGCTATTTTACAGGATAAAGACCCTAATATAGATGGATATACGAGTAATTTAAAAAATAGTTTATGTGAACGATGTTTTAATATTCAACATTATAATAAATATTTAAGGGTACCTGATAAAGATTATAGTCAAATTATTAAAAAAATTGATTCTAAAGGCGATTTAATTTTATTAGTAACAGATTTTTTGAATTTATATAATTTAGATGATTTAAAATTTAATAGTCCAGTTATTTTGGTGGTGACTAAAGCTGATTTATTACCTAGAAGTATTAATTATCAGCATTTACTTGATAATATTAAGGTTGATGTGATTGGTAAAATTATTGTATCTAGTAAGAATAATTATCATTTTGATGAACTTTATAATTTAATTTTAAAGTATAAAAAAAGTCAAAATGTTTATGTTATCGGTTATACTAATGCGGGTAAGAGTACTTTAATTAATAAGTTTTTGAAAAATTATGGAGCGAATGTTGGTAAGATTACGGTTAGTAATTTACCATCTACTACTTTGGATATAATTGAAAATAAAGTAAACGATGATTTGATTTTAATAGATACGCCTGGTCTTTTAGATAAAGGAAGTATGGCTTTGAAAGTTCCTTTTGATGTATTAAAAAAAATAACACCGAAGAAGGAAATTAGACCAATTAGTTATCAAATTAAAGGTTTTCAGTCATTACTTGTCGAAGATTTTTTGAGACTTGATATGCAGGATACTAATATTATTTGTTATATGGCAAATGGTTTGGATTTTAGAAGAGTTTATCAAAAGAAAAATTGTAATTTAAAACATTATGATATTTGTGTTAAAAAGAATCATGATTTAGTTATTAAGGGTTTAGGATTCATTACTTTTAAAAAAGATACAAAAGTCGATTTGTGGCTTTTGGAGAATATTGATTTTTTAATCAGAGAGTCAATTATTTGATTTTTCTTTGATTATTTTTTTATTTGTGATAAAATTATAATAGGTGATAGATATGCTTGGAACAATAATCGGAATTGAAGAAGATGTAGTTTTATTGAAGCTCGCAATTAATTTGAAGGAGTTTCAAAATTTAATTAATTTGCATGTAGTAATGGAGGATAATAATCAAATATTAGTAGGAGAAATTATTGATATTAAGGGTGATATTGCATATATTACATTAGTTGGTCAAATTGTTAATGATCAATTTGTATTTGGCGTGATGCGTAAACCTTCATTTGGAGCGGTGGTTAAACTTATTTCAAAAGAGAAGATACCAATGATTATTAGTGTGCCGGAGTATAAAGAAAAGGAAGATATTTATATTGGTCAAAGTCCAATATATCCTGGTGTTAAGGTAGGATTTGAGATTAATCCGTTTTTTTCCAATCATTTTGCTATTTTTGGATCTACTGGTAGTGGAAAATCATGGGGAATTGCAAAATTGATTCAAGGTATATTTGAAAAAAAATCAACAGTAGCTTATAGAGCTAGTATATTTATTTTTGATGCTTATGGAGAGTATCATAGTGCATTTCAAGATATTAGTAAAAAGGTACCAGAAATTAGTTTTAAAGCATATACGACAAATACGCATTCTTTGGATGATTCAGAGATTTTAAAGATTCCTTTATGGCTTTTATCTGTAGATGATATTGCTTTGCTTTTGAACGTTGAATCGGCAAATCAATTACCAATTATTGAAAAAGCATTAAAGTTAGTTGGTCTTTTTGTTAGAGATGAGAAGGAAGTTATTAAACAGAAAAATGATATTATTGCGAGAGCTATTTTAGATATATTAGCTAGTGGTAAGAATTCTTCACAAATTCGTGACCAAATATTTTCTGTTTTGACGTCTTATCATACGAAAGATTTGAATTTGGAAACACAAATTTATCAACCGGGATATATTCGTAGTTTAAAACAGTGTTTAATTATCGATTCATCTGGTAAGATTAGGGAAATGGAATTACTTACTAATTTTATGCAGTCATTTTTGGATGATAATATTGAATTAACATTACCAGATGGTACTTTTAAGTATGGTTTAGAAGATTTAAAGTCAGCTTTTGATTTTGCATTACTTTCAGAGGGAATTTTAAATAGTAATAGGGTTTATGATGAAAATAATGTATTAAAAGTACGTTTACATGCTCTTATAAATGGCGATTATGCAAAATATTTTGAGTTTGATAAATATATTAGCAGGGATGAGTATATTAAGGATTTATTAATGGCTCCTAATGGAAGAAAAGCTCAAATTATTAATTTTAATATTAATTATGTCGACGATAGATTTGCGAAAGTTATTACGAAGATTTATTCTAAATTGCTTTTTGATTATGCAAAAAATTTAAAACAAAGAGCATCACTTCCATTTCATATTATTTTGGAAGAGGCACATAGATATGTTCAAAATGATAGTGATGTCGATATAATTGGTTATAATATTTTTGATAGAATTACTAAAGAAGGACGTAAATATGGTGTTCTTTTAGGACTTATTTCACAAAGGCCATCAGATTTATCAGAAACTTCTATTTCACAGTGTAGTAATTTCTTGATATTTAAGATGTTACATCCAAGGGATATACAGTATATTAGAGATATGGTGCCAAATATTACATCAGAAATTGTTAAGCGACTTAGAACTTTACAACCAGGTACTTGTATTGGTTTTGGTAATGCTTTTCATGTACCAATTTTGATACAAATGGATAAGCCAAATCCAACACCTTCTAGTAGTAGTTGTGATATTTCGGCTAATTGGTTTATCGATAGATAGGTTATTAGGATTAACAAGATTGTTAATCCTTTTTTAACGTTTCTTTAAGTATTTCATATAATAAAATGAAATAATATGGGGGCGTTTATATATGCGGATAGGGTTGATTGGAAATCCAAATGTTGGAAAAAGTACGATTTTCAATGGTTTGACTGGAATGCGACAACATACTGGTAATTGGTCTGGAAAAACGGTGGCTAGAGCAACTGGTATTAAAGTGTACAATGGGATAAGGTATCAATTTGAAGATTTACCTGGTACATATTCTTTACTGGCTCATTCTAAAGAAGAGGAGGTAACTAGAGATTTTATTTACTTTGAAGAGTATGATGCTTTAATTATCGTCTGTGATGCAACGGCTTTAGAGAGAAATTTAAATTTGGTATATCAAGTATTAGAGATTACTAATAAAGTGGTTTTATGTGTTAATTTATTGGATGAAGCAGAAAAGAAAAAAATTAAGATTGATTTGCAAAAGTTGTCTATGTTATTAGAAGTTCCGGTAGTAGGGATGATAGCTAGAGATAAGAAGGGATTTGATGAGTTATTTTCTGCTTTAGAAGAGGTACAGTTAAAAAAGAGCGGTTATTTGAAGATTGATTATGAGTTTTTAACAGAAGATATTTATAAATTGAAAAGGTTTATACCAAATATTTTGGTTAATATGGATAATGTAATTTTAAGATATTTAGCTTCAGATTATAGTTTTATAAGTGGGTTTGATTTTAAATATAAAACTAATTTAATGCGGGATTTAGAAGCTAAAAAAGTAAGGAATGATGTTTTAAATGATTTAAAAAATAAAGGTATTTATCAAGATGATATTGAAACTTTGATGACTGAGAAGATTAATGAGATGAGTTGTAAGGTATGTGAGCAAGTTATTGGCTACGAAAGGGCAGATTGTAATAAAAGAGATAGGTTTTTAGATAAGATTTTAACGAATAAATTTACGGGCATTCCAATTATGATATTGCTTTTGTTTTTAGTGTTATGGATTACTATTACTTTAGCTAATATTCCTTCGGATTTTTTATATGAGAAGTTTTTTGATTTTGAAGATTTTTTTTATAATTTTTTATTAGATGTTCATTTGCCATTATGGTTATGCGATATGTTAGTACATGGAATTTACCGAGTAATGGCATGGGTTGTGGCGGTTATGTTACCACCGATGTTGATTTTTTTTCCACTTTTTACTTTACTTGAAGATTTTGGATTATTACCACGAATTGCTTTTAATTTAGATAAAGCGTTTGAAAAGTGTTCGTCTTGTGGTAAACAGTCTCTTACGATGCTTATGGGTTTTGGCTGCAATGCAGTTGGTGTAAGTGGAGCTAGAGTGATAGATTCTCCAAGGGAGCGTTTGATTGCTATTTTAACTAATAGTTTTATGCCATGTAATGGGAGATTTCCACTTTTGATTTCTTTAATTACGATGTTTTTAGTAACTAGTAATAGTTCAGGAGGAATGCGGGCTTTTATTTTACTTTTGTTTATTTTAATTGCTGTATTTATGACTTTTTTAGTTTCAAAAATTCTTTCATTAACTATTTTAAAAGGTATTCCATCTTCATTTACTTTGGAATTACCGCCATATAGAAGACCACAAATTGGTAAAGTGTTATTGCGTTCTTTAGTTGATAGGACATGGTTTGTATTAAAACGAGCAATTATGGTTTCAGCTCCGGCAGGTCTTTTGATTTGGATTCTTTCGAATGTCAGTATAATTGGTGATACTTTACTACATTTATTTTCGAATTTTTTAGATCCTTTTGGAAGATTTATTGGTTTAGATGGAGTAATTTTAATGGCTTTTATTTTAGGTTTTCCGGCAAATGAAATTGTTATTCCAATTATGATTATGGGTTATATGTCTTTATCGATGATTACGGATATGAGTGATTTATCTTTACTTAAAGAATTATTTATAGATAATGGATGGACTGTAGCGACGGCAATTTGTGTGATGATTTTTTCAATTTTTCATTTTCCTTGTTTAACAACAGTTTTGACAATAAAAAAAGAAACTGGTAAATGGAAATGGAGTTTGTTTTCTGTTTTAATACCTTTAATCATTGGAATTTTGCTTTGTTTATTAGTAAGAATAGTGTTTTAAAATTGATTAGTTTTTAAGTTTATGATATTATTTGTGTGAGGTGGATATAATGAATAAAGGACAGATGAAGATTGCTTATTATAATATTGGCGATAGTTTAATTACTTTTTTTGAAAATGTAGTTAGTTTAAATGATGGTTTATTTAAAATTAATATAGATAGTAAGACTAATGGTTCTATTTCAAACGGTGATATATGTCTTAGTTATGTTGTGATAAATGATAATGAAATGATATATGTTTATCATGATTTAGAGGGAATGATATGTTTAAATACTAGTAGTTTGGATAAATCTTTTACTAATGTGAATGGTCAAAGTTATTTTGGATATGATCAATTTGAAAAAGAGTCTTTTGATTATATTCAAAAGACTTTAGAGAAACTTCGTTTTACTTTAAATCATTCTAAACAGTATCACATTTAGCGCCTTGATAGGTGTTTCTTTTAACCATTTCTTTATCGATGCCATTTAGGACATTGATTTTTTTCGTTGTCCAAAGAGGGGTGATGAGCTGGTTTTTCATAGGATCACCAGTTAATCTTTGAATAACAATTTTGGGATTTAAGTATTCTAATTGGTTTATGACAATATCAATGTATTCATCTTTAGTTAGTATATGGAATGGTTTGATTTGATAGTATTTTTCTAATGGTGTATCTTTTAATACTGACAGCATATGAATTTTAATACCATCAATATTTAATTTATTTAAGTATTTGACAGTGTCAATCATCATGTCTTTGGTTTCTCCGGGAAGACCATTTATGATATGAACGACTGTAAATATGTGTTTATCTTGTAGTTTTTTTAAAGTTTTTTCAAAGCATTGTAAATCGTGACAACGATTGATTAATTTTGAAGTTTTATCATGAATGGTTTGTAGTCCTAGTTCAACTGTTATGAAAGTTTTTTTGTTTAAATCGGCTAGGTAGTTTAGACATTCATCAGTTATTGAATCAGGTCTGGTAGCAATGGATAAGCCAACGACGTTTTTTTGATTTAAAATAGTTTCGTATTTTTCTTTTAAAATGTTTAATGGTGCATAGGTATTAGTTCTAGCTTGAAAGTAACCAATATATTTGGCATGTGGCCATTTTTTATTCATTATTTGTTTAATACTATTGAATTGTTCAATTAAGTTTTCTTTAGGGTTACCACCGTATTCGCCACTACCGGATTTGGAACAATAGATGCAGCCGTTTTTAGATAAAGTACCATCAATATTTGGACAAGTAAAGCCGGCGTTAAGGCTTATTTTACATACTTTACAGCCAAATTTTTGCTTGTAGAAATAGTCTAGAGTATGATACCTTTTATTAGTGTTTGAGTATTTAAATTTTTGCATAAAATCACCTTTTTTATTATAGCATAAGTTTTAATATGTGAAAAACTAATGAAAAATGTCGGTTTTTCTGGAAAAATGCTTTATATTACAAGGTATTTTTGATATAATGCTACTGGGAGGTATGAGAAAGGTGAAAAAGAAATTGCTTAAGGTAATAGGAATATCTTTCTTAATTTTCGTAGTATTAAGTTGGATTATTCCTGTAGGTACATATTCAAGCGGTGAACTTTCAACAAACGGGATTGATCCAGTTGGTTTAATTGATTTATTCAATGCACCTATTCAATCATTTACAACGTTTGTATTATATGGAATTGTGTTTGCTGTTATCGGTGGACTTTATGGTGTTATGGAGAAGACTGGTGCTTTAGAAAAAGTTACAGAAAAAATGACAAAGGCTTTTACTGGTAAAGAAAAAGGTTTTATCATTTTAACTATTATTTTCTTCTTATTACTTTCTTCAGTAACAGGTTTAATTATTCCATTATTTGCACTTGTGCCATTATTTGCAGCTGTACTTTTTGCAATGAATTATGATAAAGTGACAGTTTTAGCTTCAACAGTTGGAGCGATGCTTACTGGTTCAATTGCATCTACATATGGTTTCAATATTACTGGATATACTAAAAACATTTTAATGCTTGATATGAACAACCAAATTATTGCTAAAGTTATTTTACTAGTTATTTTAGCTATTGCACTTATTTTTGTAATACTTACTTCTAGTAAAAGAACGGCAAATAAAGAAATAAAAGAGGCTAAAATAAGTGAAGATAAAAAAGAGTCTAAAAAAGAAGTTAAAGAAGTAAAGAAATCTGAGACTAAAGGTGCTAAAGCAGTTAAGAGTACTGCTAAGAGTAGTAAAAAAACAACAACTAAGAAGACTAGTAGCAAGAAAAAAACTACGGCTAAAGGTAATACTAAAGCGCTTGCTGTTTCTAAGGCAGTTAAGAAAGTATCTGAGAAAGCTAAGATTAGTGCAGTACCAATGATGATTATCTTTATTTTGGTATTAATCATTTGTTTTATCGGAATGTATAATTGGTATTATTCATTTGGTATTACAGTGTTTAATGATTTACATGAAGCAATCATGGGTGTTGAAATTAAAGATTTCCCAATTTTTGAACATTTATTAAGTGGTATTTCAGAGTTAGGATATTGGAGCAATGTCGAGTTTGCGGGAGCATTGATTATTGCATCAGCTATTATTGCATGGCTTTATAAGTTTAGTATGAATGAATTTATTGAAAGTTTTGCAGAAGGTGTTAAAAAATGGCTTCCAACAGCTTGTTTAGCAGCTTTAGCTAGTGTGATTTTATCTATTTTATATCAGGCATCATATGCAGGTACCGGTACATTAGTAGATACAGTAAATGCTAAAATCTTTGAACTTACTGATGGATTTAATGTATTAACAACTGGATTTGCATCATTATTTGGTAGTTTCTTCTTTAATGATTTATATTATTTATTAGCAAACATTTCTGTTTATGTATCTGGATTTGATGCAGCAGCATTATCAAATGCAGGTTTACTTATTCAATCAGTATATGGAATTGCAATGCTTATTTTCCCAACAAGTGTATTTTTGATTGCTGGATTAAGTTTATTTAATGTTTCTTATAAACAATGGATGAAATACATTTGGAAGTTTGCTTTAATTGCATTATTATTAGTACTTTTGACTTCTGGAATTATTACACTTTTATAAAAACTACTTTTTAGTAGTTTTTATTTTATTAGAAATTTGCTTTGTAAAAAAATTTTTGTTAATATATGATTAATATACTAATTAAAAAAGAAGGAAGATTTATTTATGAAGAAGTTTATTGAAGAATTTAAGACATTTGCATTAAAAGGGAATATGGTTGATATGGCAGTTGGTGTTGTCATTGGTACATCGTTTTCTGGTATTGTAACATCATTAACGGATAATTTTATTAATCCTATTTTGAATGTAGTTACTGGTGGGGCTCGTTATAATTGGCACGATATTGCAGGGTTTATTTCAAATTTTTTAACAACACTTATTAATTTCTTTATTATGGCATTTGTACTTTTTTGTATTGTTAAGGCTATAAATAAATTGAAGAGGCTTGGTAATAAAAAAGAGGAAAAACCGAAGGTAAAGATTTGTCCATATTGTTTTAGTGAAATTAATATTAAAGCTATTAGGTGTCCTCATTGTACATCTAAATTAGATGATGATATTTCGAAGACTGCTTGAGCAGTTTTTGTTTAGAGTTTTGCTTTTTTGTGGTAAAATTAATTAGGTGATTTAAATGGAAGTGACGTTTGATTATAAATTAGATGGGGCTACTTATAAAGTTTTAGTGGTTAAAAAAAATAATAAGAATACTTATATTAAAATTAAAGAAGATTTGACTATTTATGTAACTACTAATTATTTGACAACAAAAAGAGATGTGAAAATAATATTAGATAATGAGAAAGATTTTTTAAGAAAGGCATTGTCAAGAGCTAGGAAAAAGATGGAAAAAGAAGAGCTTTTTTATTATCTTGGTAAAAAATATGATATAATATTAGTACCATTTAATAATATAGAGATAGATAATGATAAGATATATGTTCAGAATGAAAAAACTTTGGAAAAATGGTTGAAAAAAGAAATTAAAAGGATTTTTTCTGAAAGATTAGAATACAATTATAATTTATTTGATGAAGATATTCCATTTCCTAAACTTAAAATTCGAAGTATGAAGACAAGATGGGGAGTATGTAATAAAAGGGATAATTCAGTGACTTTAAATTCAAAGTTGATTCAATATTCTTTGCATGAAATTGATTATGTAATTATTCACGAACTTTCTCATTTTGTACATTTTGATCATTCTAGAGAGTTTTGGGATACAGTAAGATTGCATATGCCTGATTATAAGAAGGCAGTAGCTATTTTAAAAGAATGAGGTGGTTTGTTAGATGAAAATAAAAATAATGAGTTTATTTATGGTAGCTTTGGTTGTTTTTAGTATGGCGCTTCCAACTAGTTATGCGGCTAAGGAAAAGACTTTAGGACAGTTACGTGCCGAGGCAGAGGCTAATAGAAAGGCTTATAACGAGGCTAAAAAAGAGAAAGAGTTAACAGAAGCTGAACGTAATGAGGCGACTGCCCAAAAGAAACAGGTTGAAAGTGATATTGCAAATATTGAAAGACAAATTTCAGATGTTGAGAGTCAAATAGAAGATATTCAAAAGGATATTAAGAAGAAAGATGAACAAATGAAAGATATTATGGGTTTTGTTCAAGTGACTAATGGTGATTCGAATTATTTAGAGTATATTTTTGGGGCTACAGATTTTACAGATTTTATATATAGAATTTCTGTAGCAGAGCAATTAGGCGATTATAATGAACAATTAATTGAAGAATATAATGCGGATGTTAAAAAGCTCGATAGTAAAAAAAGCGAACTTAATAATAAACAAAGTGAACTGACTAATAAACAGCAACAATTAGCAGTTTTAGAGGCAAAATTAAATGAAGAAATTGAAAATATTACCGAAGGTATGATGAGTAAAGATGATGAGTATAAAACATTAATTAGTACGATAAATACTCTAGTATCTAAAGGATGCGATGTGAATGATACTCTTACAGAATGTCAAAATAAGAAAGATAAAGAAAGACCTAATGGTATTATAGTTACTGGAAAAACTTATATGCCACTAGCGACTGGTAGAGTTTCTAGCGATTATGGAAATCGTAGTGGCGGTTTTCATACTGGAATTGATTTTTCTGATAGGACAAATAACGATTCTGTTTATCCAGTAGCAGCTGGTGAGGTTGTCAATATTACTTATCCAAAGTATGATGGTGCTTGTGGAAACCATATTGTTTATGTTTATCATACTGGACTTGGATTTACGACTTCTTATTGGCATTTAACAAGTGTTAGTGTTAGAGTTGGACAAGGTGTTAATCCTGATACAAAACTGGGTACGATTGGAGGACCTAGTTATACCGATGAGTGTGCTAGTGGTGGACATATTCATTTGAATGTATTTAGAGGGCTTCATACGACTAATAGTGGAAGACAAAATCCAAGAAATTATATAACTAATATTCCTGGTAAGAATGTTTATTTTACTTCTTATTATGGAAGCCGAAGATAGGGGATTTTCCTCTTTTTTTGACATTTTAGGGTCTAGTCTTTTGTTATATTGTTAATTGGTGATATAATGAGAGTAAAAGTTTTTGATGAAGGACATGAAAAGGATTTAGAAGAGGCTATTAACAAATTTATTTCTGAGGAAGAACCAGAGATAATAGATATTAAGTTTTCTACAGCAGTGGCGGTTTCGGAGGAACAGATTTATTGTTTTTCAGCGCTTGTTGTCTATAGGTAGGTGTTGTTATGAAAAGAACTGGTTTTTTAGCTGGTGCGGCAATTTCTGTTATTGGAATTGTTATATGTAAGGTTATTGGACTTGTTTATGTCATTCCATTTTATGCGATTATTGGCACACAAGGTGGAGCTTTATATAGTTATGCTTATTCGATTTATAATGTGTTTTTGAATTTGGCAACATCTGGTATTCCAGTGGCTATGAGTAAGGTGGTTAGCGAGTATAATGAGATGAAATTTTATAATACCAAAGAGCGTGTATTTAAGATTGGTCTTAAGGTTATATCTTGTTTATGTGTTATATCGTTTTTGGTTTTATTTATTTTTGCACCTAATTTAGCTAATATGATTATTGGCGGTGTAGAAGGTGGAAATAGTGTAGAAGATGTAACTATGGTAATTAGGGTTATATCGACTGCAGTTTTAGTAGTGCCTTTTTTAAGTGTGTCTAAAGGTTATTTACAAGGTCATAGGATTATGCAGGTATCATCTATTGCGGACATTTTAGAACAATTAGCTAGAGTTATTGTAATTTTAGCTGGTAGTTTTTTAACTTTAAAAGTATTTCATTTGTCTTTAAATACGGCAGTTGGTGTGGCTGTATTTGGAGCAACTGTTGGAGCTTTAGTTGCGTATTTTTATGTATTTTTGAAGATTAAGAAAAGTAAAGATTTAAAAAGACATGAAAAAGCAACTGTGGCTGAGAAGAAAATAACTAATAAGGCTTTGATTAAGAAAATTATTTTTTATGCGATGCCATTTGTAATTATATCGCTTTTACAATCTGTGTATGTTTTAGTTGATGTATTTACCGTGGTCAAAGGTTTAGTTGGTTTAGGTTATACGACGGCAATTAGTGAAAATGTGGTTAGTGTTATTCAAACTTGGGGATCAAAACTTAATATGATTGTAATGTCAATTTCAACAGGTATTATTACGAGTTTAATTCCAACTATTGCTTCTGCATATGCGGTTAAAAATATGAAAGAGGTTAATGGTAAGATTACGCAGGCTTTACAAAGTTTATTTTTGGTGACTATTCCTCTTTCTGTTGGTATTAGTTTTATGTCACAAGCGGTATGGACAGTTTTCTATGGATATGATGAGTTAAATAGTTCGATTTTTAGTTTACTTATTTTATCACAAATACCACTTTCTGTGTGTTCAGTAATGGTAAATACTAATCAATCTATGAATAATACTAAGGCGACAATTACGGCTTTAGGTTTATCTTTAGTATTTAAGATTTTACTTAATGTTCCGTTTATGCATTTATTTAATATATTAGGATTAGAGGCTTATTTTGCAACTATTAGTTTAAATATTATTATTGATACAACAGCATCTATATATTTACTTTATAAGGTGAAAAAAGAGACTAATATTAGTTATATGAAGGCTATTAGAACATTAATAAAAGTAGTTATGTGTACTTTAATTATGGTACTTGGTCTTGCAATTTTGAATTTATTTATACCAAGTTATTCAGTAAATAGGTTTGGTTCTATTTTATATATTATTTTGTATGGAATAATTGGAATGATTATTTATTTCTTTGTGGCATATAAATCAAATACTATATCAGAAATTGTTGGTAAAGATTTTGTCCAAAAGATTGTTTTGAAGATTAAGAGTATAAAATTATTCAAAAAAAGAGCTTAAATATGATAAAATATTTATAGAAAAGAGGTGGGAGTTTGGAACAGTTATCACTTGCAGAAAAGTTTAAAATACTTTTTGATAATATTTTTGAACATCCACTTTTTATAGTAATTCTATTAGTACCAGCGATTATATATTTGCTGCAAAAGAAACATGGTAAAAAAGCATTTGTTTTGGTGTATTTATTAGTTATAATTGTAGTACTTTTTGTTGGTGGAGAAGTTATATTTGAACTATTTGATAATTTGATGGATGGTTTATTTATGACACTTTATTTTCCAAATTTTATTACTTTATTTGTAGTGGTAGTGCTTTGTTCGATTATTGCTTTATTTAGTTTCTTTAGCAAGAAAATGTATAAGGTTAATAAGATTATTAATATTACTGGTTTTGCTATTATTCAGATGCTTTTTTTACTTATTTTAAGTTTAGTAAAGGCAAAAAATATTAATATATATGCAGATAATGCTTTATATTCTAATAGTGATGTGCTTACACTCATGCAGCTTTTAATTGGAACTTTTACTTTGCAGGTAATTGCTATTTTGATTATTAATGGTATAAATAAGGTGACGGATATTTTGGATAAAAGAAGTACACCTTTAGCTGAGGAAATTAATGAGCAAATTACTAATTTAGAAAAGACAAAGAAACCTAATTTAATTAGAAATATTAAAATTGATAACACTAAAGTGGGTTATATAAATGTGGCTGATAAGGAGAATACTAGTAGACCGAAGTTAAAGCCATTTAAGTTTGATGTGGATAAAATAGAATCAATTAAGTTAAATATTCCAGATGTTACTGAAATGCCAAATTCTGGAGATTCTAATTTGGTTTTAGAACCAAAGGTAATAGATGCTGATAAAGTGTCATTGAAAGAAAAGGTTAAGCCTAGTAATTTAATATCTAAAGCTAAAAAGTTTGTGCAACCTAAAGTGTTAAAGCCTTTAGAAATATCAAAACAGAAGGTTATGGACAAAGGTGTGGAATTAGCTAGTAAGGTTTTACCTACTAAAAATAATTTAGATATGTCTAAGAAACCTGATGAAAGGGTTGGTAGTGAGTCTAAATTTATAAATAAGAATGTAGTTTTTTCTGATGCAGAAAAGAAACCAGATTTACTTAAACCCGAAGAGCCTTCAATTATGTTTGTTAATGATGTTTCTAAGCCAAAACCTATAGAACATGATGTGGAACAACAAACCGATTTAGTAGATAATTTAAATATCGTAGATATTCAATCTACTTTGGATACAGTTATTAAGTATAAACTTATGAAATGGAAAAAATTAGAAATATATGATGAAGATGCAGCTGTAGATAATTTACAAATACCTAATTTTGATAATATGGCTATGGTATTGAAAAGATGCAGGTTATATAAGAAAGTGTAGGCTTTCTTTTTTTGTTTATTAAGGATTTGTTTGGTAAATGAAGATATTTTGTTTTGAAGAGTGCTGAAGTATTTAAAATGATAAAAAATAAAAAGCGTTTTTATATTGTATGTTTATATATAGAGGAATAAAAAGGTGTTTAGAAAGGAGAATATGCAAGTAACAAAAGAAGATTTTAAACAGTTAGATCAAGAATTAAAGTTGATTTCCTTAAGTTATGATAGAGCTTTTAAAATAAATTTAGATGTTTTAAAAGTAACCATTCCTTTAAATATAAATGAATACGATAATATAAATCTATTAGATAGTGAAATTTCCATTACTAATAAAAAAGAGTATAAAAGAACCGTCGATATTTTAGTGGTTATTAATATGAGTAAAGATGAGTTTATTATTAAAGAAAAAATCGATTAGTTTTATAAAATAAAAAAATATTACATCAATTATAATATTTTTTTATTAACTATTTATTAATCCTTTCACATAGGCACTAACTAATGCCTGTTTTTCTTTTGGTAGAGATGAGATATTCTTAAAAAGAAGCATTAGTTCTTTGTTTGTGTGAAGTTTTTCAATATCATCAATTTTTATTGGATTGTTGGTTCTTCCTAGTAAGTAATCTAAATTACAGTTTAAAAAAGTTCCCATACTAACTAGCGTAGTTACACTAGGTAATTTTTGATCATTTAATTTGATATTGTTTTTTTTTGACGAATAAAAATTTTCAAAAGTTACCAATATAAACATAGGATATAGTAGAGAGGAGCTATAATATGTTTGGAAACTTTGAAGAGGAAGCAAGGAAAATATTAGTAAATGCGAAGAAGGAGATGTACGATTTAAATCATCCTTATGTTTCGTCGGAACATTTGCTTTTAGCAATATTAAAAGATGATAATGAGATTAGTGAAAAGTTGAAAAGTTATGATTTAGATTATGATAGATTTAAAAATGAGATTATTAAAATTATTGGTAAAGGAAGTAAACCTAGTGAATGGTTTTTATATACGCCGTTACTTAAGAGGATAATTGAAAATGCGGTTTATGATGCTAAGGAAAATAATAATGGTTTAGTGACAATAAATCATTTATTTGCTTCATTACTTGATGAAGGAGAAGGTGTGGCAATTAGAATATTAATTGGTATGGATATAGATATTGATGAGCTTTATAATGAGTTTTCAGATAAAATTGTTAATAAAAAAAGTCATAAAAAATTATTGATAGAAGAATTGGGAGTGGATCTTAATAAAAGAGCATTTAATGGTCTTTTAGATCCAGTAACTGGTCGTGATGAAGAAATAAAAAGGGTTTTGGAAATTTTATCAAGAAGAAGAAAAAATAATCCATTATTAATAGGTGAGGCTGGAGTTGGTAAAACAGCTATTGTGGAGGAGTTAGCTAACATGATTGTTCGTGGTGAGGTACCATTAGCTTTACGTAATAAGAGAATTATTAGTTTAGATATGGCTTCATCAGTTGCTGGGACGAAGTATCGTGGTGAGTTTGAAGAACGTATGAATAAGATTTTGAAAGAAATAGAAGAAAATGATGATATTATTTTATTTATTGATGAGATTCATACTTTAGTAGGTGCTGGTGGGGCAGAAGGGGCTATTGATGCTTCTAATATTTTTAAACCAGCATTGGCTAGGGGTAAAATAAGATGTATTGGGGCCACAACGACCGATGAGTATAAGAAGTATATTGAAAAAGATAGTGCTTTAGAAAGACGTTTTCAGACGGTTTTAATTAATGAGCCGAAGAAGAATACAGTTAAGAGTATACTTATGAATTTGAAGGAGATATACGAGGGGTATCATAAGGTTGTGATAAGTGAAGATATTATTGATTTAATTATTAATTTGGCGGATAAATATATTTATAATCGTAATGAACCAGATAGGTCGATTGATGTTTTGGATGAAGTGTCGGCTAAGGTTAGTTTGAAAGAAAGTAAAGGGTTAAAGGAATATAGTTTTTATAATAAGAAATTGAAAGAAGCTATTAGTAATAAAAAAAGTGCTATTTTAAAAAATGATTTTGAAAAAGCTAGTGAATATAAAAAACAAGAATTTGAATTAATGAATAAAATTAATAATTTGGAGTTATCTCTTTATAAAAAACAAAGTCAAGTAGTAACAAAATTGGATGTAGCAGAAGTTATTAATATGAAAACTGGGGTACCAATTTATGAAATTTTAAATGAAAAGGGTAAAGTTATTAAGCATACGGAGAAAATACTTAGTGAAAATATTATTGGTCAAGATGAAGCTATTAAAGAGGTAGCTAAGGTAGCTAAAAAGATAAAATTAGGATTTAATGATAAATGTTATTCGTTTTTGTTTTGTGGACCGTCTGGGGTTGGTAAAACAGCTTTAGCTAAGATATTTGCAGATAATTTAGTTGGTGAGGATAATATTATTCGATTAGATATGAGTGAATATAAAGAAGCACATAGTGTGAGTAAGATTATTGGTTCACCTCCAGGATATGTTGGATATGAAGATACTACTAATGTACTTGAGGAAATTAGAAATAAACCTTATTCTGTGTTAATTTTAGATGAAATAGAAAAAGCACATACAAATGTTATAAATTTATTTTTACAAATTTTAGATGAAGGTAAGGTGAAAAATAGTAAGGGTAAGGTTGTTAGATTTGATAATGTAGTAATTATTATGACATCTAATGTTGGTTTTCATGAAATTAATGTTGGTTTTAATCATAGTGATAATAAGATAACAAGATTAAATGAGAATTTTTCTATTCCTTTTATGAATAGAGTAGATAAAGTTATTTGTTTTAATGCTTTAAATAAAGATGATATTTTAAAAATTATTAGAATGCAGTTAAAAGAGTTTAGAAATAAGTATAAGGATAAAATAAAAATTAGGATTTCTAAGGAAGTAGAACAAGAAATTTTACATTTGTGTAATTTTGAGGAATATGGGGCGAGAAAGATTGCTAAGGTAATTAAGGATAAGATTGAAACAGTCGTTGTTGATAAAATAATTGATGGAAAAGAAGAGGTTTATATTAAGAATTTGAAACAAGAGGTGTGATTGTTGACAAAGCAATATAAATAATAGATAATAATTTTAAGGTGATTTATTATGTTAATAGATATTGATGATATTATAGCAAATGATGTAGATATGGCTTTAGAGAAATTATATGATATTTATATAATGAAAATCGATAATATGGAAAATAGATTAAAACTTTGGCGTGATAAAATTAAAAATTATGGAGTTAAAAGAGATAATGTTGTTTATGGTGAATCTAGGAAAGCAATTAAGAAAGTAGTAAAAATATATCCTAGAGGATTATTAAAAAATGGACATAGTATTTCGGAACTGGATGAATTTAGAAAATATTCGTGGGATATGAGTCAATTTGGAGGAATGTTTCAAGAAGGATTAAGAAATAGCAGTGTTTCATATATTATTAGAATTTTAAGATGTGATGATGATGAGTTGCTTGAAAATGTTTTAGAAATTAAAAATGATTGCCCGTGTAAAAGTTTTTCATTGGTATGGGAAGATATTCAAAAATATCTCGATTTAAGGATTAAGTTGATTAAGTTAAAAAAATTAAGAAGAGAATTGATTATTGAAGATGACTATAAAGAAAAAGATTATCAAAAAGTTTTGAGTAAGAAAAAACCTGAGGCATAGAGCTTCAGGTTTTATTCTACAGTCACTGATTTAGCCAAGTTACGAGGTTTGTCGATGTCACAGCCTTTTAGTTTGGCGGTGTAATAAGCAATTAATTGATAAGGAATCATGACAAGTAATGGTTTTAAAAACATGCTTACTTTTTGAATTTTAATAATTTGTTTAAAACTATCGTCTTTGATGTCTTCGTCAGTAATTAAGTAGCAATTGGCGCCTCTGGAAATTACTTCTTTTAAGTTACTGATTGTTTTAGCGTTTATATGTTTGTTAGTGGCTGATGAAAATACAGGTGTATCTTTGGTAATTAAAGATATGGTACCATGTTTTAATTCACCAGCTGCGTAGGCTTCACTATGGATATAAGATATTTCTTTTAATTTTAGGGATCCTTCCATAGCTAGAGCATAGTCTAAGCCTCTACCAATATAGAAAACGTCATGTTGTGTATATATTTCTGTAGCAATTTTTTCATAAGTTTTAGTGTTTTCTAAGATTGGTTTTAAGATAGAATCAATATTTTTAAATTCATTTAAAATTTTAAGTATTTTTTCTTCTTTGAATATTTGTTTTCGGTAAGCATGAGATAGGGCTAGAACTGAAAGTAAGGCAACTTGGGCGGTGTATGCCTTAGTTGAAGCAACAGCAATTTCTGTACCTGCTTCTGTGTATAATACTTTATTTAGGGCTCTAGCAATAGAGCTTTCTTTGACGTTTACAATACCTAAAGTATCACATTTAGCTTCTTTAACTTTTTTTAAGGCAGCTAAAGTATCGGCAGTTTCACCTGATTGTGATATAAATATCGATAGAACTTTTTCAGTTAAAAAGTTATTTTGATAACGATATTCACTAGCTAGGAATACTTCACATTTGGTATTTGTATATTCTTCAAATAAGTATTTGGCGACTAATCCGGCGTGCATAGCTGTTCCACAAGCAATAATGTCAATTCTTGTATATTTGGTTAAATCAGGTAGTTTTAGTAAGTCTTCTAGAGTATTAATATATGGATTGATTGTTTGTCTAATAGTGGTGCTTTGTTCCATAATTTCTTTTAACATATAGTGTTCATATATACCTTTATCGGAAGTTAAATCACTACCTTGATATTCTTTTAATTCTTTATTTATAATATTTCCTTCTTTATCATAAATGGTTATATCATTATTGGTTATTTTGCCATATTCATAGTCTTCTAATATATAATATTTTTTAGTATATTTTAATATGGCAGGAACATCACTAGCAATGTAGTTGACATCTTGTCCTTTGCCAATTATTAATGGACTATCTTTTTTGATGACATAAATTGTATCTGGATAATCTTGAACTAGCATACAGATGGCATAACTACCATCAACTTTTTTAATAAATTTTTGAATTGTTTTATCAATGTTTTGATATTTTTTATAGTAGTAATCTAATAGACCAGAGGCAATTTCAGTATCAGATTCGGATTTGAAGATGTATCCTTTATCTTCTAATTTATGTTTTAGTTTATTACAGTTTTCAATTATACCATTATGAACAATAGTTATTTTGCCTACTTGGTGAGGATGAGCATTTGTTTCATTTACTTTACCATGAGTTGCCCATCTTGTATGAGCAATTCCAATGTTGGAATAAGTTCCTTTTTCTATATTATTTTCAAGGTCTTTAACGCGACCTTTTACTTTATTTATAATTAATTTACCATCTTTTATATAGCTTAGACCAGCAGAGTCATATCCACGGTATTCTAGGGATTTTAAGCCGTTTAAAAGAATAGGTATTATATTTGTTTTAGCGCTGACGCTACCAACAATACCACTCATAATATTTCTCCTTTTCTTTTTTTAGCAATTTATGTTTTGTACATAATGTTGATTTTATGTTTTGTCATATATTTAACGACTCTTCACCGTGATAGCATCCGCCGAAATTTCGATCACTATCATCCTCGTCAACCTTTGTTTGGTTCTGGCGCTAGGATTAGATGATGACCTCCTTTTGTTATCTATCCTTTGTTATTATTTTATGAAATTATGATAAAAATGTCAAATTGAAAAACGTGTTAGTTTTTAACACGTTTTATCAAAATCGATAAAAAAGTCTTTATACCATATTAAGAAGGCAAGTATTGTCCATATTTTTCGGCAATAATTTTTTTTGCCTTTATAATGGTCATCTAACATTTTTAATAATTTTTTTTGGTTAAAAAATTCTTTAGTAAAATCTTGCATGAAGATGTTTTTAGTGAAATTATAATATTTTTCTTCTCTAAACCATTTTATAATTGGTACAGGAAATCCTTTTTTTCTTCTTGTGTACCATTCTTTAGGAATTCTTTTAGCAGCGGCTTTTCTTAGAACATATTTAGTTGTATTATGTGATAGTTTGTATTTTGGAGGAATGGAGCTAGCTAGTTCAAAGACTTCTTTATCTAATATTGGAACGCGAAGTTCTAGAGAATTTGCCATACTCATTTTATCGGCTTTTAGAAGAATGTCGTTTGGTAACCATAAGTGCATGTCTAAATATTGCATTTTAGTTAAATCATCTTCGTTTTTAACTTTATCAAAATATGGTTTAGTGATGTCTTGAAATTTTAAATTACTTTTATAATTATCATTTAGTATATCATTGGCTTCTTTATTATCGAAAACAAAGGCTTGTCCTATAAAATAATCTTCTAGTTTACTACCACCTTTGGTTAGAAAATTTTTACCATGAAAACTTGGGAGTGGGGCAACTACGGCTTTAGCAATTTTTCTTAAAAATAGTGGTAATTTACGATATTTTTTTAGTTTTTCATCTTCATCATAGCCTGTGTATCCACCAAATAGTTCATCGGCGCCTTCACCAGATAAGACGACTTTAACATCTTTGACGGCTAATTTGGATAAGAAGTATAGTGGTACAGCTGAAAGATTAGCTGTTGGTTCGTCGGCATAGTATTCAACTTTATCAATGTTATCAAAAAAGTCGTCAGCATTTATGAGTTCATTTTTGTTTTGAATGTGTAATAAGTCGGACAGGTCTTTGGCTAAAGGTACTTCGTTGAAGTTTTGATAGTCAAAACCGACAGAAAAGGTTTTATTTGGTTTTAGGTAACTTACAACATATGAAGAGTCAATGCCACCAGATAGATAAGCACCGACTGGGACGTCACTTATTGTGTGATAGTCGATTGATTTAGTAATTGTGTTGTCAATTTCATCAACTAGTTTATCAAAGTCTTGTTTTTGAGGATTAAATTTAATTTCATAGTATTTTTGGATATTTATTTTTTTAGTGTCAGCATTATAGATGAAGTAGTGACCTGGTTTTAATTTATAAACATTTTTGAAGAAGGTTTCATCTAAAACTGATGTTTGGAATGTTAGATATGGTTTTAGGGCTTCTTTATTGACTTGTTTTAGAAAGTCTGGATGTTTTAAGAGACTTTTAATTTCGGAACCATACATGAAGGTGTTTTGCATGGTGCAATAATAAAATGGTTTTTGTCCAAAGTGGTCTCTAGCGCCAAATAGGGTTTTATTTTTTTTATTCCATATAACGAAAGCAAACATACCTCTTAATTTATCTAGAATTTTTTCATGGTATTCTTCATATCCATGGAGAATTACTTCAGTGTCAGTATTAGTTTTAAAAATATGACCTTTATTAATTAAGTCTTCTTTTATCTCTTTAAAGTTGTATATTTCGCCGTTAAAGGTTATATACATTGTGTCATCTTCGTTGGACATTGGCTGTCTGCCACCTTTGAGGTCGATAATGCTTAGTCTTCTAAAGCCCATAGCAATGTCATCGTCAGTGTAGTATGATTCATCATCTGGACCACGATGAGCTATCATGTCATTCATTTTTTTGATATGACTTTTTTCTTTTCTATTTATATATCCACAAAATCCGCACATAATTGTCACGTCCTTTCTTTATTGAAGAAGTTTAGTATTTTTTCGGCTTCAATTTCTAATGGATCAATAAAATTATTTGGTAATTTAAAGGTATTTTTTAAAATTGATAGTTCAGTACATCCTAATATGTAGCAGTCACATTTTAAATTTTTAATAGTGTTTTCCCATAGTGTTTTAGGGACTTTTTTGCCTTGTTTAATATAGTTATAAATTATTTGCATAACTTTTTCTTGATTTGGTAGTACATAGTTAATATTATTGTTTTTTAAGGCTTTTTGATATAAGTTAGATGTTATTGTTCCTGTGGTGGCAAGGATAGCTGCTGTTTTATATTTTTTTTCTTTTATATAATCAGATGTGTTTTGAATCATATTACTTATCGGAATGTTTATTTCTTTTTGTAGTTGTTTATGAAAGTAAGTAGAAGTATTACATGGAATACTGATTAATTTACATCCTAGTTTTTCTAAAGTTTTACAGTCGTTTAGTAGATAAGGATATGGATTTTCTTTAGTATGATCTAAGATATAGGCTGTTCTATCTGGAGTTTTGGCATCACTTAGTATTATGATGTTTAAATGGTCTTGATCTTTAGTGGCTTTGGTTTTTTCGGTAATTATTTTATAAAAATAGCTACTGGCAAGAGGACCTAATCCACCAATTATTCCTAGTTCATATTTCATTTTTCATCATCCTTTTTAGGAGGATATAGTTTAAATGTGCCGTAGTCTTTATTGTATATACGTTTGATCCAAAATTTTCTGGTTAAACTATTATCCTTTTTATTTATAAGAGTATAGGCGTATTTTTTTTCTTTAATGAGTTTTTTAGCTTCATTTAGGACTTCTGGATTATAGACATATTTATCAAGAATTTTTTTAGGAGTATGAAGCCATAGAAATTTATTATAGTTATATTCAGTTTCATTATTTTGATTTAAAATATAGTCTTCTACTAAATATTTTGCCATATTTAAACCAGCGGCAGTGGTGAAGTAGCTACTTCTTCCTTGCCTGATATTGATTTCGAAGAGTTTATATTTATGATCACGGTAATCATATTTTAAATCGAAATTAGAAAAGCCAATATATTTAATGTCTTCTAGAAAGTGTTGAATTTTTTCATAAATTTGTTTATTACCTTCAGATATGATGGCGCGGTAATTGCCGATGCCATATGGAGAATGTTCTTCTAAAATACATCGACCTAGACACATCATTTTAACTTTTCCTTCTTTATTTGAGTAACAGTTTAAAACATACATAGTGTCATCAGCGCCAGGAATAAAGTCTTGAATGACGATGTGTCCTTGATAGCCTGCTTCAAAAATTTGGTTGACAGTTTTTTCTAGTTGTGTTTGATTGTTAATTTTATAACTTTTTTCTTTTCCTTCAAAGTTTATTTGAGAGTATAGAGTACTATTGGATGCTTTTAAGGCTACTGGAAAATCAAAAGGAAGTTTAATATTTGTTTTATTTTGATTGGTTACGATATATGTTTTAGGATAATCTAAGTTATATTTTTCACAAATGTTATAAAAACTTTCTTTATCTTCTAATTGGTCTTTTAATTTTTTATTCATGAATGGTAAAATGTAGTATTTTGATAGTTGCTCAAAGTTATTAACAATAGGGTCAGTATACCATTCAGCGCATGACAATAATATAAGATAGTCATATTTTTGTTTATATTCTTTGCCTAATTTTAATAAAGTGTCAAGTAAAATTTTTTCATCGGCAAGGTTACTAACTATTTTGACATCCATTATTTTACTGTTTCTAGTTTCTCTAAGTGGAAATGAGCCAATGGCGAGGGATTTTATGTTGTATTTGTCATTAAATGATCTTGCTAATCCATAAGCATTAGCATCGGTTCCTAGAATAATTGGAAGAAATTTTTCTTTCATTTATATCACACTTTCTATTTTTAGATATGTGGAAAACTTTCCGCTTTTCCACATTATATAACAATTTACAAAATTAGGCAATGGAATGATGTAAAGTATTATAATATAAGGGCTTTTTAAACTTTTTAAATTATTTAGTGTATAATAAATGTCAAAAAAAAGTGTAAAAAATGTATACTTTTGTGTTTGTGTGTGATATAATACAAAACAGGTGATTAAGTTATGATGGAAGAGGTCAAAGTCATTTTAGATGGTAATGAAAATTTAACTGCAGAGGTTAAAGATAATCTGTTGGAACTTATTACAATCTTTCACGAAATATTTAAAGATGTGGACTTGACGACTTTGAAGGAACGACTTAAGACTTTAAAAATAAAAAGAGAAAGTATGTATTTGGTTAAAATGCCGTGTAAGTATATTCCGCATAATAATGAAATTGCAATTAATTATGGTTTGATTGTGGAATCTGATGCTAGACACTGGCTTATGCACAGTTTACTTGGGGTAATTACAGCGAACGGAAATCATTATGGGTTTAACGACGAACAGGATTCACTACTTGCGTTAAATGAAGGGTACACAGAAATACTTACTAATAATTTAGTTGGAGATGTGGATAATAATTTTTTTACAGATGAGATTATTATGACAAATTTAATTAGTAAAGTTATAGGCGAAGATGTGCTTTTTAAGGCTTATTTTAGCAATGATGCGAGAATGGTTGTGAGAGCTATGGCAGAAGCGGAGGTTAAATAATGCTTATTGAAGTAATTAGTGATATGAATAGTAGTTATGAAAATAGAAAACATGGGGGATATTCACAGATAGCAGAGATGCAAATGAAGATGCTTGAGGCGTATCCACAGATTGGTCTTGAAAATTTTTATACTGAGGAGTATTATTTTCCGATTGGTCAAAAAATTGAGCCGGGAACTTTAGAAAATTTAAAAATGGTGTGTGATGAATATCAGACACAAATGAATTTATCTAGTAATTTAAGAAAATAAGCTAACAATAGTTAGTTTTTTGTTTAAAAAAGAGATTTTTGTGTTATAATTGATATTGAAATTTGAAAAGCGAAGATTAAGAAGTAGTAGTAAAAGTAATTATTAATAGAGAGCTAACGGTTGGTGGAAGGTAGCAATAATCTTTTATGAATTCACCTTATGAGCTATATGTTTAATGACATATCGGTAACGCGTTATAGTTTTTGAGGTAAGCAATTGCTTATAAATTAAGGTGGTACCACGTATTAATCACGTCCTTATTGGATGTGATTTTTTTTGTTAGGAGGGCTATTTATGAATTTAGAAAATATTTTAAAGGAATTAAAAGACGATTTGAATGGTGTTAGTGATGAACATACACTTAGTGATATTAAAACAAAGTATTTAGGTAAAAAAGGTCAAATTACAGCTTTATATGCTAAAATGAAGGAACTTAATAGTGATGAGAAGAAAAGTTTTGGAGCTGAATTAAATAGTTTAAAAGATGAAGCGACAAAATTAATTGATAGTAAGAAAAAGGAAATTGAAAATGAATTATTAAATGAAAAATTACAAAATGAAAGTATTGATATTAGTTTACAAGCGACTGAGATTAAAGTGGGTGCACCTAGTATTTTAGAAAAATTAATCGAAGATATTGAAGGCTTGCTTATATCAATGGGTTATGATGTGGTGGATGGACCAGAGATTGAACTTGATAAATATAATTTCGAGATGCTTAATTTGCCAAAAGGTCATCCAGCTAGGGATGCTCAAGATACTTTTTATGTTAAAGGTGATGAGTTACTTTTAAGAAGTCAGACTTCTCCAGTACAAATTAGAAGCATGCTAGCGGGAAAAGGTGAGAAACCGATTAGAATGATATGTCCTGGTAAGACTTATAGAAGAGATGATGATGATGCAACACATTCACATCAATTTATGCAAATTGAGGGTTTACTTGTCGATAAGAATATTAGTTTATCTGATTTAAAAGGAACTTTTGATGTAATTGCTAAGTATTTATTTGGTGATGATTGTGAGACGAGATTTAGACCTAGTTATTATCCATTTACAGAACCATCTGTAGAGATGGATATTTCTTGTCATCATTGTAAAGGTAAAGGATGTAATATTTGTAAAAATACCGGATGGATTACGGTATCTGGTGGTGGAATGGTACACCCTAAAGTACTTGAAAATTGTGGGTATGATCCTAAAGTTTGGAGTGGTTTTGCTTTTGGTTTTGGTGCTGAAAGGTTAGCTATGATTAAATATGGTATAGATGATTTAAGAGTATTTTATACTAATGATTTAAGAGAATCTAGAGTGTTTGATAGAAAGGAGGCTAATTAATGATAGATTTAGAGTGGATAAAGGATTATATTGATATATCTGATCAAGATTTAAAAGAGTTAGCTGTGAAGATTACTAAAGCTGGTATTAATATTGAGAAGGTTATTACTAATCATATCGATAATTTAGTAATTGGTGAGGTTGTTTCTTGTGAAATGCACCCTGATTCTGATCATTTGCATGTTTGTTTAGTAAATATTGGCGAAGAGGTCAAACAAATTGTATGTGGGGCTTCTAATGTGAGAGAAGGATTGAAGGTTATTGTGGCTTTACCTGGTGCTATTTTGCCTGGTAATTTTGAGATTAAAAAAAGTAAGATACGTGGTGTGGATTCTAATGGTATGCTTTGTGCATTATACGAATTAGGTCTTGAAGAAAAGAATGATGAGACTTATAGTAAGGGAATTTACGAGGTATATAAAGAGGCTCCAGTTGGGGCAGATGCAATGGAGTATTTAAAATTAGATAATACTTTATACGAACTTGATGTTCATAAGCATCGTAATAATGATTGTTATTATCATATAGGTTTTGCTTATGAAATTGGGGCTATACTAAATAGACCAGTTACTTTACCTGATGATACAACGAATCCTATTGCTGACGATATTAAGAATCATTTTATTTTGAATGTTGAAACCGATAAGTGTCCATATTATTTGGCAAAGATGGTTACTGATGTGAAGATTGGTGATAGTCCTGAGTTTATTAAGCGACGTTTAATGGCCTATGGAATGCGTTCTATTAATAATGTGGTAGATATTTCAAATTATGTGATGCTTGAGTATGGTCAACCTTTACATTTTTTTGATAAAGATACTTTAGGAGATAAGATTTTAGTTAGAGATGCTAAAGAAGGTGAAGAGATAGTTACACTTGATGGTAAGAAGAGAGTACTTACATCTTCAGATATTGTGATTACCGATGGTGACAAGCCAGTATGTTTAGCTGGAGTTATGGGTGGTGAAAATACTGAGGTTACTGATAAAACAACATCGATTTTAATTGAAAGTGCCATTTTTGATGGCGTTAGTATTCGAAATACATCTAGCCGTCTTGATTTACGCAGTGAAGCATCTATCCGTTATGGTAAAGGTTTGAGTTATGAATATACTTTAAAGGCAATTGAAAGAGCTTGTCATTTGCTTGAGAAGTATGCGGGAGCAAAGGTTCTTTCTGGTATGGTTAGTTATGATAATATTGATAAGACACCTAAGATAGTGACTTTCAAGTCATCTGAAATTAATTCATTACTTGGAATTACTATTTCTGATGAAGATGTTAAGGTGGAACTTAATCGTTTAGGTTTTCCATTTGAATATCATAAAGGAGAGTTTAAGGCAACAATACCTGCTAGAAGACTTGATATAGATCCTTATGTAAATGATATTGCAGAGGAAGTTGGTAGGCTTTATGGTTATCATAATTTAGTGTCTACTTTACCTAGTGTTCCAATTAAAAGAGGAGAATATGCTGTAGATATTATGTATCGTAAAATTATTTCTAAAAGATTACGTAGTTTAGGTTTAAATGAGGTAAAAACTTATACTTTAGTATCTCCGGCTATGGCAGATAGGTTTAAATATGAAGATAAGAAGCAAGTAATTTTGCCAAAGCCAATGAGTGTTGATAAGTCAGTTATTAGAACTAGTTTGATTCCTTCGCTTTTGAAAGTTTATGAATATAATCACGATCACAAAGTTATGGATGTAAATATTTATGAGATTGCAAAGACTTATGATGATTCTTATAATGAAGAGAGTAAAGTTTGCATGTTAATGAGTGGTAAATATTTATTTAATCAGTGGCATGGTATTAATATAAAAGTGGATTTTTATGTTATTAAGGGTATAGTTCAAAATATATTAGATTATTTGGGCTTTAAAAATAGATATACTTTTGAAAAGGCGGAAATAGCTGATTTACATCCTGGAATATGTGCTAAAGTAATGCTTGATAGAAAGATGATTGGGGTCATAGGTAAGGTTCATCCTATGATTACTAAAGATGATATTTATGTGGCAGAGTTATCATTAGAAGCACTTATGAGTAAGGTTAAACCAATTAAGTTTAAAGAAGCACCAAAATATCCTGAGATTGTAAAAGATATGGCTTTTATAGTGAAAGATAATGTAACGTCAGATGAGATAATTAGTGTGATTAAAAAAGCTGGAGGAAGATTACTTACAGATGTTAAATTATTTGATGTGTATAAGGGTGAACATGTTTCAGCTGATGAAAAGTCTTTAGCTTATTCACTTAAGTTTTCTTCACCTGATAGAACATTAAGTGAAGAAGAAGTTATGGAAGTGTTTAATAATATTATTTTGAAAGTTGAGGATAAATTAGATGCACAATTAAGAAATAAATAGTTTTAAATGATTATTTATTTCTTTTTTTGCATATAATAAGGTAGAACTTAAAAAAAATATGACAAAAAATTCGACAATTATTGACAAGACTTTTAAAATATAATAAAATAATATTGCTTAGCATGCGTTATAGAAAATTTTACTTTGCCTGTTTTTATGACGTGTGCTGTTGCATTTAAAACCATTTTTATAATGGTGCACAAGTACTCGGTGTGGTTGAAGCCGGTGAAGTTTTTATTTTTAAAAATTTCTAGTAATTCTCTTACATTTCAACCTTTTTTCTGGGTCTATAGCCAAGTGGTAAGGCGTGGGACTGCAACTCCCTGATCGTTGGTTCAAATCCGACTAGGCCCTCCATTAGAATATAAAGAAAATCTCAATTTGGGATTTTCTTTTTTCTATGTTAAAATATAAGCGTTTTATTTGTGTAAATTAGTGTAATAGCGATTTTAATTTTAAAAAAATGGTCAAAAATATTTAGTGTAGACCTTGTTAAAATTGTAAATATAAGTTATACTTATATAGTATGCGAGGAGGATTTGTATGAAGAAACTTACTAAGCATAAATTAGCCTTTTTTATAACGTTAATTAGTATTTTAATATTAATTGGAGGAGTAGGATATTTTATTTTTTCTATTTCAAAATTAAATAATATTGAAAATACTTTAAGATTTGTTGGCTCAATTGTATTAGGTATTTTTAGTTTGATTTTGATTATTTTAAGTATAAGATTTTTAAATAAATATAAGAAATTAAAACTGACTATTGTGATTATTTTAATGATTTTGATAGGAGGAATAGGATCATTTGCTGGCTATAATGTAGATAAAGTTTATAATACTTTAGCTAAGGTTAGTGATACTTCTGGTTATACTACATATTCTTCTAGTTTAGTTACTTTGAAAGATAATAAGGCAGAAAGTATCAAAGATATTGATAAGAATGATAAATTGGGTATTTTAAATGATAAGACTAGTTATGAAGGTTATAAAATACCGCAAGATGTTATTAAGAAACAAAAACTCGATAATGAAACTGAAGAGTATGATAGTTATATTGCCATGATTGATGCGTTACTTAAAGGTGATATTGAATATATCTTCTTACCAACTAATTATTCTGTAATGTTTGGTAGTATGGAAGGATATTCAGATATAAAAGATAAAACTAAAGTTTTACTTACTGAGCAGAAAAAGGTTAAAGAAAAAAATAGTGATAATGATACAGAAAATACTAAGCCAATTACAGAACCATTTACGGTTTTGCTTATGGGTGTAGATTCTGATGCAGAAGGTATTGAAAATGGATCTTTTAATGGCGATTCACTTATGCTTATTACATTTAATCCGAAAACACTTAGTACGACTATTTTAAGTATTCCTCGTGATTCTTATGTCCCAATAGCGTGTTTCCCTGGTCAACGTAAAAATAAGATTACCCATGCGGCTTGGAAGGGCGAGACATGTATGATGAATACAATTGAAAATTTCTTAGATGTGAATATAGATTATTATGTGAAAATTAATTTTGCTGGTGTTGTTCAACTTGTGGATGCTTTAGGTGGCGTAGAAATTGATGTTCCATACAATTTATGTGAACAAAATAGTAAACGTCAATGGGGTGCTAATACGATTTATATTGAAAAAGGACTTCAGACGTTAAATGGTGAGCAAGCATTAGCTTTTGCACGTAATCGTCATCCAAATCCTAGTATGTGTTCTTCTAAGTGGACAAATTATACTAGTAATGATTTTATAAGAGGAGAACATCAACAAGAGGTTGTTACAGCTTTACTTAATAAGTTTAAAGATATTAATAGTTTAGATACTGTTTATAAGTTACTTGATACAATTAGTAATAATATGGTTACTAATATGAGTACTGATCAGATACTTTCTTTATACAATGTATTTAAAGATGTGGCTTCTAAGAGTGCAGGTATGGATAATATGGCTGATGTGCTTGGTATTCAAAGATTAAAACTTAATGGTTATGACGCACGTATTTATGATTATGGTGGAACTAATTTATCACTTTATAATTTTGTTTTATATGATGATAGTGTGAAAGCTGTAGCAGATGCGATGAAAGAAAATTTAGGAAAAAAAAAAACAAAGGTTATTAAATCATTTAGTTTTGATGTGAATACTCCCTATGAAGAAGAAGTAATTGGTGCGGATGAAACTGGTTCGAGGTCTTTAGTCCAGCTTCCAAGTTTTGTTGGAAAGACAGTTGATTATGTAAGGTCTTATTGTTCATCTCATGGTATTAGAGTTAATGTTAAGGGTGGAAATGGTTATGTTATTAGTCAAAGTGTTCCATCTGGTGCAAATGTAGAGGATGTCAATTCGATTACAGTAACAGCTGGTGGTAGTACAACACCATCAACGAGTAGTTCGTCTTCAAGTTCATCAAGTAGCTCAAGCAGTAGTAATGATGAAGATAAAGAAAGTGAAGCATTAGAAGATAATGGAATAATACATGGTGGAAATGGTACAGATGTATCTGGAGGTAATGAGACTGGTGGATCTTCTGGAGAAAATGGTTCTGGTAGTGAACAAACTGGTGGTCAACAAGGAGGTTCTACTGGAAATGGTGGAAATTCTGAAACAGATACTAGTGATAATCCATCAAATACTGCTACTGAATAAAGCTCAAACTTTGGGCTTTTTTTCTTATTCTCTTGCTTTTTTTGTTTGATTATAAGATAATATTAAAGGAAAAGAGGGATATTATGGATAGAAAAGAATTTGCGGATAGATTACTTAAGACAGAACATGAATGGGAGTATTATGAAAAATTATATCCTGAGAGAGATTTACCTGATGGTGCGATGGTTACAAGATATGCACCTAGTCCAACTGGGTTTATACATTTAGGAGCTTTATATGCGGCTTTTATTTCTAGAAAGATGGCTAAGCAGAGTAATGGTGTTTTCTTTTTAAGAATAGAAGATACTGATCAAAAAAGAAGTATTGAAGATGGAGTTTCTAAAATAATTACGGATTTGGCTAATTTTGATATTACTTTTGATGAGGGCGTTACTTTGGATGGTGATAAGGGAAGTTATGGTCCTTATACGCAAAGTGAGAGAGCAGATATTTACAAGGCTTATGCGAAGAAATTAATTGCAGAAGATAAGGCTTATCCTTGTTTTTGCAGTCCTGAGAGTTTGAAGGAAGACAGAGAAAGACAAGAAAAACACAAAGAGAGAATAGGTTATTATGGATATTATGCAAGATGCAGAAATCTTTCTATGGAAGAGGCTTTAGAGAAGATAGAAAATGGTGAGAGTTACATTATTCGTTTGAAATCTAAGGGTAATTTTAATCACAGATTTAAATTTAAAGATGAGATTAAGGGTAAAATGGAACTTCCTGAAAATGATCAAGATATTGTTATTATTAAATCAGATGGACTTCCTACTTATCATTTTGCACATGCGGTGGATGATCATTTGATGAGGACTACTCACGTTATTAGGGGAGATGAGTGGCTTTCATCTGTTCCTGTTCATGTACAGTTATTTGAGTATTTAGGTTTTAAGTTACCTAAGTATGCACATATTTCACCAATTACGATTGAGGATAATGGTGTTAAGCGAAAACTTAGTAAGAGAAAAGATCCTGAGGCAGCTATTAGCTATTATCATGAGAAAGGTATTCCAAATAAAGCGGTGATGCTTTATTTAGAGACGGTTGCTAATTCTAATTTTGAAATGTGGATGAATCAAAATAAGGATAAAGATGTATCAGAGTTTATGTTGGATTTTAAAAAGATGCCGGTGGGTGGCAGTTTATTTGATTATGATAAGCTAATGAATATATCTAAGAATTATATAAGTGGTTTAAAAGCTAGTGAAGTATATGATATGACACTTGAGTGGGCGAAGTTATATGATAAAGATTTTGCTTTGCTTATTGAAAAGTACAAAGATTATACGACGAGTATTTTAAATATTGAAAGAGAGCAGAAAAAACCTCGTAAGGATATTGGTTATTTTGGTGATGTAAAGAATCAAATTTGGTATATGTTTGATGAGCTTTTTGAACCTAAAGAGTATGAATGGCAAAAGATTACTGACAAGGAAGAGATAAAGAAGATATTGGATATTTATTTAAATAAGTATTATGATGTGAATGATGATAAGGATACATGGTTTAATAATATGAAGAAAGCAGCTGTGGAACTTGGATATGCGGGTGAGATGAAGGAATATAAGGCTAATCCTGACAATTATAAAGGAAGTATTGCGGATTTTAGTACAGTAGTTAGAGTTAGTTTAACTAGTAAATCTAATACACCTGATTTATTTGAAATTATGAAATTACTTGGAAAAGAGAGAATGGATAAGAGAGTAAAGATGGTTATTTAATCATCTTTTTCTTTTTTTAAAAAAATTGTCGAATTTTAGCACTTACACTTGACAAGTGCTAAAAAGAGTGGTATAACATAATTGTAAAAGAAAGAAGGATGAATAATATGAGAATGTTACCAAGAAAATTTGATTTAGATAGTATGTTTGATTTCTTTACTCCAAGTGATGGTATGAAATGTGACATCTATGAAAATAAAAATAATTACGTTATAGAAACTGATATGCCTGGACTTAATAAGAAAGATGTAACTGTTGATTATAAAGATGGTTATATTACAATTAGTGCTTCAAAATCTGCAGAAGATAATGAAGAAGAAAAAGACTATATTCGTCAAGAGAGATTTTATGGTTCTATGGAACGTAAATTCTATGTTGGCGATATAGATGAGAGTGAAATATCAGCTGAATTTAAAGATGGAGTTTTGAAAGTTAGTTTACCAAAAGATACTACCGATAAATCATCTAAAACAATTGAAATTAAATAAATTTAAAAATGGCCTTTTTGGCTATTTTTTTGTGTTATAATTTGTTTAGGGTGGTGATTTTATGATGAATGAGTTAGAAAATTTTTATAAGCATGATGAAAAAAAATATATTTTAGATGAAAAATCTTTATTTAAAATTTTTGAACAATTTAATTATGAAACATATATGACTATTGATGATTTACAATCTTTAATTGATAAGATTGCTTTATGGTATGAAATAAAGTATCCAGAGAGGGAATTTGATTATTATGATGGTTTGAAAGGTATGAGTATACCAGATATGGAACTTTCATCAGTTATGGATACTGAACAATTATTATATCGCTTGAATGATAAGCAAGTTGCACTTTTAAAATGTAAGTATAGAACTTCTAATGATATTGAAGATATTAAAAATATCGGTAAAGAAGTTATGGTTAATATTAAAAGAAAACCTAAAGACAATTATTATAGCAAATATAAAAATTTTCCAGTGATTGTTGATGCGGACACTGGTGTAGTTAGAATGGATTATGAAATTGAAAAATATGTTAATTTAGAAAGTGTTAGTTTGGATGAGTTACATTATATTTTTGCTGATAAATATAGTGATAGATTAGATTACACAGAACTCGATAGGTGTGTGATTCATCATGGTATGGATAAGTTTGTTAGAGATTCTATGTTAGAGTATGTAACTTTAAAATTGATTTATTCTAAAAATACTACTCCAGAGAGGGGATATGTACGAGCAAAAAGATTTGCTTCAGAGTTTGAAAAAAATCTTAATGTGAAAGTTTATATGGACAAAGTTGATGAAATTATGAATAGTTATTATTTTGGTATGGGTAAGGTGATGGTTAAATCTAAGTATTAAATATTTGTATTTTTTTTTGAAAATTTTCCTTGACCTTGAGTTTAGTTCAGATGATATTATGTTATTAGAATGGAGGAAATTAAGTGTTAGAAAAGTTAAATTTAACAGATGAATAGGATAAGGAAAAACACAACTGGTATTAAAGTTTATTATTTTGTATAAACTTTTTTGATGGATAAATTTAATTTTATAATAAAATAGATAATGAAAGGAAGTAATGAATATGGATTTGATAGAAAATAAGACTTATGATGAAGAGAGGGCACTTTATAATTTAAAAGATGCGAAAGTTACTGGATGTACTTTTGCCGGTCCGGCAGATGGCGAGAGTGTTGTAAAAGAAGCAAGAGATATTGAGGTTGATAATTGTCATTTTTCTTTAAGATATCCGATGTGGCACGATGATAAGTTTAAACTTATTAATTCCAAGTTAGATGAATATACTAGAGCGCCACTTTGGTATGCGAAGCACGGAGTGATTGATAATACCGAGATTACTTCGGTTAAAGCCTTAAGAGAATGCGAAGATATAGAGGTTAAAAATTCAAATATTGATTCTAGAGAGTTTGGGTGGAAGTGTCATGATATTAAAGTTAAGAATAGTGTGATTAACTCTGAGTATATATTTTTTGATAGCACGAATGTGAAAATAGATAATTTAAAATTTACGGGTAAATACTCATTTCAATATATGGAAAATTTAGTTATTACGAATTCTAATTTAGATACGAAAGATGCTTTTTGGCACAGTAAGAATGTAATAGTAAAAGATTCTACTGTTAAAGGTGAATATTTAGGTTGGTTTTCTGATGGCCTTACTTTGGAAAACTGTGAGATTATTGGTACGCAGCCACTTTGTTACTGTAAGAATTTAAAGTTAATTAACTGTAAGATGATAGATTGTGATTTAGCTTTTGAATATTCTGATGTGGATGCGAGTATTATTGGTCATGTTGATTCGATTAAAAATCCGAAATCTGGCAAGATTGTTTTAGATAGTGTTGGTGAGATTATTAAAGAAGATTCAATTATGGAAGATACTTGCGAGATTGAGGTTAGATGATTTTATGAATATAGAGATTAATGGGAAAGTATCTAAAATTAGTTTAGAAGATAACTTTGTGGTAAGAGAGATTATGAACATGTTACCTTTAGAATTTAAAGCAAGTGATTTAAATAGAAATGAAAAATATTATTATTTAAATGAAAGATTATCTAATAGGCCCCAAAAAGTTTCTAAAATAGAAAAAGGAGATATTATGCTTTATGATGATGACTGTTTAGTTATATTTTATAAATCATTTAATACACCATATGCTTATACGAAGATTGGTAAAATAGAGGATTTATCTATTTTAGATAATATAGGAGAAGATGATATTTTAGTTAAAATATTTTTGTAATTAGTAATAAAGACAAAAAGTTACAAAAATGTTATTTATAAATATCACCATTTGTGATATGGAGACATCAATTTTAAAGTCAATGATGCAAAATGATAAATGAATTATTATAAAAGAACTTATTGATAGTAATTTATGCTTTGTGATATGATGTAAATATAATTTGAAATAAAATATAGGAGGTATCATCAAAGTGAAAGTTATTTATTTAATAAGACATTCAAACACTGGTGTTAATATAGTTAATTATGCAGATTATAAAAATGTACCTTGGGATGAATATAACCGAAATATGGTTTTATCAGTTGATGGAGAGAAAAAAGCAAAAGCTATTTGTGATGTAAAAGAGTTACAAGATATTGAAGAAATATATGCCAGTAATTCTCCGAGAGCTATTGCAACTGCAAAATATATATCATATGAAAAAAATATTCCAATTAAATTGGACAATAGAATTAATGAAAGAAATTTTGGGGTTAAATATATTAGCGAATTACCTGATAATTTTAATTATTTAATGTTTAATAATAAAGATTTAAGACTTGGTAATGGTGAAACATTAAATGAGGTGGATAAGAGATTTAATGATTTTATAAATGAAAAGTTAGATAATTCTTCAAATAAAATTACTGTTTTTCTTCACGGAATTATATTGTTATCTTATCTTGGAACCATTGCAAATGAAACATTTGATGGAAAAAAATTTAAAATTGTATTTAATGGTAAAAATATTTTGGATGGAACTTTGTCCGCTCCTGATATTTATAAAATAACTTATGATAATAAGCAAGTAATCAAAATAGAGCGAATAAAAGTGTAAATTAAATTTGTTATAAATGAGTATACAGATGAAACTAACTGTATAGCGCAATTTTTAAGATTATTACAATATTGTAAAAAGATTGATAATTTTAAAACAAAAAAAGCGTGTTTTAATGTTCTTTATGTGAAAAATTGTAAATAACATTTATCAAATGTTAAATCATTTTTGTAAGGGCACTGTCTTATGATGGAGCCCTATTTTTAATGTTTACTGAATTTACATTCGGTAAATTTTTTTGTAAAAAGTATTGACACCGTGTCAGAAAATTAATATAATGTAAGTGTAAGAAAACTGACAGAGTGTCAAAATGAGGTGATATTATGGAACATTCAGATTTAAGGAAAAAAGAAATAATTGATGCTTGCCGTGATTTATATGATGAATATCAATTTAAAGATATAACGATGAAATTAATTAGTGAGAAAACATCTTTTTCAAGACCATCTATATATAATTATTTCGAAACTAAGGAGGAAATCTTTTTAGCTCTTTTTGCGCAGGAATACGATGAGTGGACTTTAGAGGTTATAAACATTTACAATAATAATGATAAGCTTACTAAAGATGAGTTTGCAAAGAAACTGGCTTTAACGATTAAAAATAAGCAAAGATTACTTAAATTACTTTCAATGAATATGTATGATTTAGAAGAAAATAGTAGGTTAGAAAGACTTGTAGAGTTTAAAAATTCATATAGGGAAGCGGTACATGCGGTTAAAAAATGTGTAGAGAAGTTTTTTAATATGGATGATAAAGAAGTAACGAAATTTTTATATTCATTTTTCCCATTTATGTTTGGAATTTATCCTTATACAGTAGTTACGGAAAAACAAAAAAAAGCGATGGAAGAAGCCCATGTTTATTACAAATTTCATTCAATATATGATATGGCGTATATGGGAATTAGAAAGTTATTAGGCATTTAAAATATCATCACATTGTTTTTTATTGTAACATAACCAAATTATTAAATATAGCATATACATCATTTTTAATTTTTATTTTATTTACATATTTAGAAATCATAATTCTTCTCCATTCATAATATATATCATTAAATCTATTGTTATTGTATCAGGAATATTAATTACTTGGTCGTTATACATTGGCGACATTTTTAACAATAATTTAAAATCATCACTAGTAATTGGATAAGTTTTTAAAATGTGCTCTTTTTTGACTATTTTAAAGTTTTTATTTAAATTTTGTTCCACTTCTATATCTTTATCATATGTAGAAATATTTGTAGCAGCTCTCATTTCCTTTAGATAATTTTTTCCAGGAGCCACTTTAATAAATAAACCGCTCTTTTTTAATAATCTTTTTATCTCCAATTGATTATATGGTGATAATATATCAATAATTAAATGGGTAGAATTATCCTTTATAGGTACATTATTTACATCTGCAACAAAATAAAACCTATTATCACAATTGTACGTGCTTGCCATATCAATTGCTATCCTAGAGTAATCAAATCCATAATACATATACTTTTGTTTTAGTAATTCTAATATATTCATTGTATGAGCACCTTCGCCACAGCCTAAATCTACAATATTAATTTTATTATCAAAATGGTGATTTATAATATGAATTATTTTCTCATATAAATCTTTATAATACAATTTTTGAATAAAGTTTCTTCTATTTAAAAATAATTCATAATTATATATTTTGCTTTCTTTAATATGATTATGGGAAACAAGAGTAGTAATACCTTTTTTTGAAATATCATAAGTATGTTTATTTTTACATACTAACGAATGATCATTCAAAATTAATCTTTCTTTACATATTGGGCAAATCAATAAATCATCTTTTCTCAAAAAGTTTTTGCTATATTCAAATTTACTTAGCATAATCATCACAACCTAAAAGTATTTTATCACGTTGATTTTTATAGTGTCAAATAAAAATAAGTATTCAAAAGTAAGCTATTGCTTAATATACTATCACAACAAGTTAAGCATTTTAATTGCTTTTATATTTTTTCTTTTTAATGCACATTTTGTTGTTTTGTGTGGCATAAGCTATATTTTTTTTAAAATATGGTCGCTATTATTTAGAAGATAGATTAAAATTTAGGTGTATTAGAAAGGAAGGATATTTTTATGGATGTGTTTGAGAGAATGAAAAATGGCGAAGATATTGATATGGTTAATGATAAAGAGTATATGAATGAAGCTTTTAAGGAGATGCAGAGGTCTAGAAAGTTATGTTTTAAGGCGAGTAATTTGGAACCTTATTCTAATGAGATTAGAGGGGCTTTAGATGAACTATTTGAAGGAAGATTACCTAAAAGTTCATTTATTACACCACCATTTGATATTGATAGGGCAAAATGCATGAATATTGGAGAAAATGTTTTTATTAATCATTCTTTAGATTGTATGAGCTCTGGAGGAATTACGATTGAGGATAATGTGATGATTGGTCCAGAAGTTGCTTTAATGACAGCGAATCATGATTTAAAAAATTTGATGGTTTTAAAGTGCAAACCTATAGTGATTAAAAAAGGGGCGTGGATTGGTTCTAGGGCTTTGATTTTACCAGGTGTTACTGTAGGCGACGGGGCAGTTGTGGCTGGAGGAGCAGTGGTTACGAAAGATGTTCCAGCTCATACGATAGTTGGAGGCTGCCCAGCTAAAGTTTTAAAAGAAATATAATAATATTAAAGGAGGAAATTTTATGAAAGAGATAGAAGATAAGTTAATGATAAGAGAGCTTGTAGATACTTTTGCTAATTTAGCAGATGAGAAGAAGGCTAAAGAACAAGGTGATTTATTTTTAGAAGATGGTGTTTTAGAATTTCAAATGGGTTTAGATGGTGAGATTCAAAATATTAAAGGAAGAGATGTATTAAGTAAAGCATTTGCGGCAACTATTGATCCGTGTAAGGCGGTTTATCACATTAATGGTCAGCTTAATATTCAGTTAAATGGAGAGGAAGCGACTGGTATATCTTACTGTCAGGCGACACTTGTGAGTGAAGAAAATGGCAAGGATATAGTTACAGTAAATAGTGTGAGATATCATGATACATATGCGAAAGTAGATGGCAGATGGTATATTAAAAAAAGAAGAACGACTTTTGTGATAACTGAAAAAAGAGAGTTATGATAAGCTCTCTTAAGATTCTTTTAGATATTTATCTAAGCCAGTTTTAACTAAGGTTGTAGTTATTTTGATGATTTTGTCTACAGGAATTTTTTTACCATCTTGAATCCATTTTTTATAAACGCCTAAAATGGCCGAGTTTATAAAGGTTAAAATGATATTTTGGGTTGCTTCATCAAATTTTTGAATACTTTTAAAATTGTCTTGTGATTTAATGGATAATTTATTAGTGGTTTGTTTTTGAATATAATTATAGTTTGAGTTACAGTTTATTTTTTCGTAGACTTTGCCTTTTTCTTCGGAGAAGGTGAAGAAGGTTTCAATTATTTTATCGACATTTTGAATGTGATCATAGTCTTTAATTTTTTCAAAATATTCACTAGTTAGTTCATTTTGAAATTCTTCTAATAAATCATCGATAGAAGAATAGTGCAGATAAAAAGTTTTACGGTTAATTAAAGCTCTTTCACATAATTCTTTGATGGTAATTTTATCATAAGGCATTTCTAAAAGCATTTTGGTGAAGGTGTTTTTGATGGCTTCTTTGGTTTTTAATATTCTAAGGTCAATTTTTTTAGTCATAGTATCACTCTTTCAAAGGTTTTATAAAGTAATTATATTATAAATTTAGATAATAATCAACAGATGTGTAATAATGGACAAGATTAGCGTGGATGGTGTTAAGAAATAAAGAGGTTTGGATTATAATTAATTTAGAATGGGAGGAATTATATGGAAAAAATAAAATTAAATAATGGGGTAGAGATGCCAGTTTTAGGAATTGGAACATTTATGATTGGATCTGATGATGCGGAAAGTGCGGTAAATTATGCATTAAAACATGGATATAGATTAATTGATACAGCGAATGCTTATATGAATGAAAAGGCAGTTGGCCGAGCAATTAAGAAGTCTGGAGTTCCTAGAGAGGAAATATTTGTCAGTACTAAACTATGGCCATCAGTTTATGAAGATGAGGATGCTATAGAGAAAACTTTAAAGAGATTAGATTTAGATTATATTGATTTACTTTTTTTACATCAGCCAGCTGGTGATTATAAAAAGGCTTATAAGATGCTTGAAAAGGCCTATAAGGAAGGTAAAATTAAGGCGATTGGAATTTCTAATTTTGAAGGAAAATATATTGAAGAGATTCTTAATGAATGTGAGATAAAACCGCAAGTTATTCAAGTTGAGGTTCATCCTTATTTTACACAGGAAGAATTACGTAAGATAACTGATAAAGAAGATATTAAAATAATGGCTTGGTATCCACTAGGTCATGGTGATAAGTCTTTACTTTTAGAAAATGTTTTCCAAAAATTAGGTGAGAAGTATCATAAAAGCCCTGCTCAAATTATTTTAAGGTGGCATACACAAATGGGCTTTATTGTAATTCCTGGCAGTAAAAATGAAAAACATATCGATGATAATATGAATATTTTTGATTTTAAATTAACCGATGATGAGATGAAGGAGATCGCAAAAATAAATAAAAATGTGAGATATTATCATAGAACTGATGATAATTTAAAACAGTTTGCGAGTTTTGCTCCTGATTTTGAAAGTCAGAAATAATATTTTTAGGAGGATTAAATGAAAAAATTAGGTTTTGGATGTATGCGATTTCCAGTAGATGAAAATGGAAATATTAATATAGAAGAACTTAAAAAGATGGTAGATGTGTTTATTCAAAAAGGTTTTACTTATTTTGATACTAGTTATGTTTATCATAATGGGGAAAGTGAAAAGGCTTTAGGTAAGGTATTAGTAGATAGATATCCTAGAGACAAGTTTACGATTACGACAAAGTTACCTTCATTTATGGTGAATACGAAAGCGGAAATGCAGAAAATATTTGATGAACAACTTACTCGTTTAGGAACGAATTATGTCGATTATTACTGGCTTCACGCCCTTACTGATGAGTTATATGAGAAAATGGGGGAGACGGGGTTTGCTTTTTTAAGAGAGTTAAAGAATAATGGAAAGATAAAACATATTGGTTTTTTTTTTCACGATTCTCCAGAAGTTTTAGAGAAGATTTTAAATGCTCACCCAGAAGTAGAGTTTGTTCAGCTACAGCTTAATTATATTGATTGGACTAGTCATTTTGTGAGGTCTAAAGAATGTTATGATGTTTGTTTAAAACATAATGTTCAAGTGATTGTTATGGAACCAGTTAAAGGTGGGGGACTTGTAAATCTGTCAGCAAAGGCTGAAGAGATTTTTAAAGAATATGATGGTAAAGCATCTAATGCTTCATGGGCGATTAGATGGTGCGCTTCACTTTCTAATGTTTATATGGTTTTATCAGGCAGTTAAATCAGGTTTTAGATAATACATCATTTATGGAAGATTTTAAACCGATGAATGATGAAGAAAAAATGCTTGTTAAAAAAGTAGCAGATATTATTAATAGTAAGGTTTATTTTGATGAGAAAAAATTAGAAAATATTAATTTAGATGATAAAGTTAAAGATGCCGTTAAAGATTATGTTAGACTTTATAATGAACACTATAAAATGGACTGTTATACTAATGGAATGGTTTATTATGCGAATTTGATTAAAAAATATCCTAAAGCAAGTGAGTGCATTAAGTACTGTGATAAATATCCCGAGATTAAAGATGTTTTAAGTAAGCTAGCTGAGGCTTTTGAAAATTAAATTGTCATAAATTAATGACAATTTTTTGCTAGTTTTGTTTATTTTTTTGACTTAAAGTGAGTGTATAGATGATAAAATAGTAATGGAGGATTGATTGATATGTTGTTTGAAAAAGATTATAAAGGTAAAAAAAGTTTAATTATTTATTTTAGTAGAGCAGATGAAAATTATGGAGTTGGCTTTATTAGTAAAGGTAATACGGAAGTTATTGCAGAAGATATTAAGGAGTTCACAGGGGCGGATATATTTAAAGTGGAGCCAGCTATACCTTATGCGAGTGATTATAATACTTGCATTAATGAAGCTAGGGAAAGACAAGTTAGTCATAATGCTCCTATTAAAGAAAAGGTTCCAGATATTTCTAGTTATGAGGTTATTTATATTGGAAGTCCTGTTTACTGTGGTGATATGCCAGAAGAGTTAGTTACAGCTTTGAAAGATATTAATTTTACTGGTAAGATTATTAGACCTTTTGTTACTCATGAGGGCTCTGGACTTGCAAATATACCAAGTCAGATTAAAGCGGTTTGCAAGGGAGCAGAAGTAACTGATGGACTTGCTATTAAAGGATCTTTAGTAAATAGTTCTAAAGATAAAGTAGAGAAATGGATTTAGTATAAAAAAACCAATAAAGATAATTCTTTATTGATTTTTATTACAAAATATTGCGTTTTATATAACTATTCGTTATATTTATATATAAGGAATGTTCAATAGTTGGACGCTACCAATTCGATACAAAGAATTGGAGGTGATGCTTATGACTCAAAGAGAAAAAGCTCTTTACTTCATAATCTCACTTCTATTTATTATAGTATTCATTTTGCTTTTTAAATAGAAAACAGCGTCTAACTCATCATCGATGATTTAGACGCTCCACAAGTTAATCGGTAGCGTTCAACAATCGAGAATTGAACGTTCCTTTTTTATTTTATGAGATTTCTCTCATCTATATACATTCTATCATATATTTAACTTTAAGGCAAAGATTTTATTACATTTTCTATAACTATTCGTTATACTTATGTATAAGGAATGTTCAATAGTTGGGTGATTGCCGAGCTTCTATTTAGAAGGGAGGCGGTATAATGAGTAAGAAGGATTGTTTAATCTTATCTTTAATCGTTATTATCTTCTTTCTGTTATTGTTATTATTTATAATTTTAATATAAAAAAAAATTACCTAACTCATCTACAATGATTTAGGTGCACCACACAAATTGGTCGCATTCAACATTGGCAATTGAATGTTCCTTTTTATTTTATGAGAAATTTCTCATCTATATACATTTTAACATATTTTTAACTTTAAGACAATTCTTTGTTTTATACTTTGTAACTATTTTTTGAAGAGTTTTTTAGGTTTATTTAGATCTGTTTCTGTAATAACATGTTTATCATCAATTGGTATACCATCTATTATAGCTCTATAGTCAGGTTTTAACTTTTTCTTAATTTTGCTTTCGATTATTTCAGTAATAACTTCAGGCTCTAATTCAATGAATTTTTCGTATGGTATTCCAAATTTTTCTTCTATAGATTGTTTTAATGTTTCTAAAGACATAAACTTTCTTTCCTTTCTTGGTTATTATAACATGGATAACTTGAATTGTGAATATTTTAAAATTAAAATATTAATATTTTATAGGTAATTTGATGGTTAAATGATATAATGAATTTGAAAAGGCAATTTGGAGGTTTTAGATGAAAAAATTAAAATTTGGTGTATCTTTAGTTGTTTTAGGTAATATTTTATATTTAGCTTATATTTTTTTGGCAGGTGATGGTAGTTCATTTGGAGAGTTTACTTCTGGTTTATTACTTGGACTTTCTATTGGCATTAGTTTGGTAGGTATTATTATGCTTATTATTTATGCTTCTAAAGAAAGATAATTAAAAGGTGGTTAGTATGAGTGATATAGAAATTATAAAACTTACTTTTGGAATATTTTTAAGTGTGTTTGGATTAGTACTTATCTTTTTAGCTTTTTTGCTATTTTATAAATATTTAGTGCAGGAAAAAAGATGTATTTCTAAAGTAAAAGGAATTATTAAAAGGTATAGTATTGCAGAATATGGTGGTGTGCATTTACCTATTGTCTATTATATGGTAGATGGTAAAGAATATAAGGTTAAAGGCCCAGAATATAAATGGATTATTACTAAAACAAAAAGTAGTCCTACTAGTAAAAATAAAGTAGATTATGAAGTTGATGGTCAAAGTTTAATTATCAACTGCGAGGTTAATTCTATTGTTTCAGTTTATAAAAATCCGCTTTATGATATGTATCCACTTAATTCAGAGATTGATGTTTTCTATGATCCAAATAATCCAAAACTAGCTTATGTTTTAAGATACTGTGATAAAAAGTTTTGTTTTTGGCTTATGTTTATTTCTGGTATTGTTATATTAATTATAGATATTCTTATTTTAATTTGTTTATAGAATTTAATAGATGAAGTTTTTATGGGTAAAAAAGTTAATTTATTTTCTAGTGTTTTCTTATATGTAATAGCTAGTTTAGTATTGATATTTTATTTTATCGTTGGTTTAAATAGTCAGATTACGGAAATAGCTAGAGTTGTTTTCTTAGGAATAAGTGCGTTATTTTTATATTTTGGTGGTTTTTTACTATCAAAATATTTAGATAGTAAGAAACCTTTAAAGATTAATTTATATATTTTCTTTATTTTATATTTAATTTTACTAATTACACTTACTTTGTTTGATAGTTTATGGCTTCGAAATGGTTTTAGTTTTGCTGGCTTTAATAATATAAGTGAGAGAGTTAATTTAATTCCTTTTAAGACAATTATGATGTTTATAAGTCAGTTTGATAGTATGTATTCCACGAGCCAGATTATGTTTAATTTATTTGGCAATGTTTTGGCTTTTATGCCGATGGCTTTCTTTTTACCACTTTTATTTAAAAGGCAAAATAAGTTTAAATGGTTTTTACTTACGGTAACTTTAATAATTCTTGGCACTGAATTTTTACAACTAATTACTGGTAGTGGCAGGTGTGATATTGATGATTTGATTTTGAATTTAACCGGAAGTGTTTTACTATATTTTCTTTTAAAGATTAAATCGGTTAATAATTTAATTCGTAATATATTTTTACTTGAGGAAAATAAAATAAGTAAAAAATCTTATATAAAAATTATTTTATTTATAATAGGTGTTATAGCTTTATTTATGGGCATTATTGTTTATAGAAATAGTTTATATAATAAAAATTATGAGGAGTATAATAAGATTAACAATCCTGATATAACTTTTGAATATGATAAAAAATGTACAAATAATAATTTGTTTTACGAGGATGATATTTATCAGTATTATTTTAAATGCTTAGATAGCAGTAAATTTAAAGTGATAGTGAATGGGAAAGATGAGTTTTCGGTAAAAGATTTACTTGATAATTCAAAATATAATTATGATATAGATAGACTGTTAGATAATTTTGATTATAGTGATATTGGATATGAAATAAAACATAAGTATATTTATTTTGATATTGAGCTTGAAAATAATTTAAGTAATAGTTACTATGTTACAAATGTGGTTGATGGGAATATTGCAAGTCTTTATTTAGTAGATAAGACTGATGGAAATAAACTTAAATACGAAGTTAATATAATACCTAAGAAAAGTGGCAAGGAGGTTTTTAATATAGATTTTGAGTTTACAAGTCCTAAAGGAAAGGTTAAAATGGTAACTAAAAAAGTTAGTGTGACAGTTGATGATGATTTAAAAGTTACATATAGTTTAGATTAATCTCGGAGGATTTATGAAGAAGAAAATTTTAATTATTGTTTTTGCTTTAGTTGTTCTATATTTGATTTTTAGAGTTTTGCCGTTTGGATTTACTTTAAAAAGTTATACTTATAATGTGAGTGATGGGAAGCAGACCGTGAAATTAGGTGTTCCTAGATTATCATTTATGAGTAAGGTAAATGATAGAAGTTATGCATATAAAAATATTAGAGGAAATAATGTTTTAAAGAATGAGGTTAAAGATTATT
>CALVRX010000023.1 GCA_944358815.1 uncultured Bacilli bacterium
ATTTGTTAATACAAATAAACGAAAGACTTTGTTTTTCCTATGTTTATTGACTGTTTGTGTTTTATGGGTGTTAATAATAGTTGATAGGTATTTTGAAAACGCAGTTGACTTCTAAGGCGTGGGTCGCGAGTTCGAATCTCTCCGGGGACGCCATTTTTGATTATAAACTTGGAAATGCTTATTTTTCCAAGTTTTTTTCTGTAACAAAGTATCATAGATTTACATATTATTTGCTTTTTTTCTTTGATTTGACAATAAAATAATTAAGTGATAGAATATCCATCCAAATGGAGGGGTATTATGGAAAATAAGATGAAACTTCAAAAAAATAACCATATACGTGGTATGATTATAAGTACTACAGCATTAGCATTATCAGCAGTTATTACTTTTGGCTATCCTGCAAGTGACAGCTATTTCTTTGAGGGTAGTGACGTTCAAAGTGTAACTATCCAAAATGATGTATATAATGTAACATTTACCGACGGTGAGAAAGATAGTATCTCAAGAGAAGATTTAGATCAAATGGATAATATTGGTTATAGCGGATGGAATAGAATTACTTTACCTAATGGTAGAGAAACTGTTATATCAGCTAGACCTGGGACAACACAAGAAAATTTAGTTAGAGGTATTGGCGGTGTTATTATGGGAGCATCAACGATTGGACTTGCTTGTAATGCAAATAAATATGTAAAAAGAAAATAGTTTTATAAAAGTGATGAAAAATCACTTTTTTTTCTTATTTCAAATAAATTTCACATAATTTGGTTATGCTATTTATATAGAAGGAGATGTATATGGAGAAGATAAAGAAGCACAAGAAAAAAATATTGATAGGAATTTTAATTATTATTGCATTAGTAGGGATTGGTTTTGGAGGATATAAGTTTTATCAGCATTACCAGGATACAAGATTTGAAAATAAGAATTGGCTGAATAGGCATATTCACTTAGAAGAGAATTCTGAGGGAGTTTATGAAGTTAAAACTGATGAAGATATTAATATATTTAATTTGACTTATCAGGATGTTATCGATGAAAAGATTAAAGAGTTAAAAGAGTTAGATAATTATTCTTTAGAAAATCCGCTTATTATTTATAATCCGTATGGCACTGGAAGTCAATCATATTATGTTTATTTAGGCAAGAGTTATGATGATTTAAGTTATAAAATTAGTGTGGAAGGTTATGCGGATTATGAGCACGATTTAGGTGATAAGGAAGAATATCAGTTAATTGGATTTGTACCAAATGAAACAAATACTTTAACTTTAAAAAGCGGCGATAACGAAAAAGAGTTTAATATTACTACACCAAATATTGAAGAAGAAGTCGATATTGTTTTAGATAAAACTGATGGAGATAGTGATGCTGAACAGACTGCTGGACTTTATGCAGTGCTTGGTCATGATAAGAATTATGAGGCTAATGTTTATCTATATGATAATGCTGGAGTTTTAAGAAATGAACTTGTTTTGGATGACTACAGAGCTGACAGGATTATTTTTGACGGTGATTATATGTATTACCCTTATAAAAGCCGAGGAATTATGAAAGTAGATTCATTAGGTAAAATTGTAAAAATGTATGATCTTGGAAAATATAGAATGCACCACGATATGATATTAGATGATAATAAGTTAGTTATTTTAGTTGATGAAGTTGGCGAAGATACTAAAGAAGATGTCATTATTACTTTAGATTTGGATTCAGGTGAAGTTAGGGAAGTTGTTGATATGAAAGATTTACTTCCTGAATTATATGAAAAAGCAGTATTACCAAAAGATTATAAAACTTTAGATTGGCTTCATTTGAATAGTGTATCTTTAAAAGGTGATGATTTAATTTTAAGTTCTAGGGAACTTTCAACGATTATTTATTTATCTGATTATGCAACTAATCCAAAAATCAAATACTTAATTACGGATGAGAGTATGCTTGGGGGTACTTCTTATGGCGATTTAATGTATGAAAAGATTGGCGACTTTGTGTCAAATGCCGGACAGCATGCAGTAACATATATTCCTGGAGAATCAGATGATGAATATTATTTGATTATGTTTGACAACAATTATGGTTCAATTGTAACGAGACCTGATTTAAAATGGGATAATTATCCTGGTGTGGGAACATTTAAAGAAGGAGATACTTCATATTATTACATGTATAAAATAAATGAGAATGATAAGACTTATGAACTTGAAGATAGTTTAGAAATTCCTTATTCAAGTATTGTCAGTAGTGTTCAACTTATCGATAATAATTTAGTTGTCGGAAGTGGTATGGATAATTCATTTGGAGAATATGATGAAGATAAGAATTTAATTGTCCAGTTTAAATATGGAGCTAAAAAATATGCTTATAGAGTGTTTAAATATACTTTCGATAATTGGTTTGAATAATTTTAAAAGACTTACGCTTTGACGTAAGTCTATTTTGTATAATCACATTTACTACATTTAATTTTATCTTTTTTTTCAACTAACATTTCACCACATTTTGGGCATTTTTCCCCTATCGGCTTATCCCAATAAGCTGTTTTACATTTTGGATAATTATTGCAACCATAGAAAATTTTACCTCTTCTGGTTTTCTTTTCAATAATTTTACCATCACAATTAGGACAGTCACAAATAATTTTTTCTTCACGTGGTTCTTGTTTTATATATTTGCAAGCTGGAAAGTTACTGCAGGCAACAAATTGACCATATTTACCTTTTCTAATAACTAATGGATGACCACATTCTGGACACATTTCGCCAGTTTCCTCAGCTTCTTTTTTAGGCAGTTTTTCAAATGCTTCTTGAACAGCTGGTTCGAAGTCTTTATAAAAATCTTCTAAGACTTTATACCACACTTCTTTGCCTTCGGCAATTTTATCTAAATCATTTTCCATACCAGCGGTATATTTAACATTAATTAAATGACTAAAACATTCTTGAAGTTTATCATTTACTTCAAAACCAATTTCAGTTGGAACGAATTTACGTTCCACGAGATTGACATAACCTCTTTTTTTAATATTATCGATAATAGTAGCATAAGTACTTGGTCGACCAATACCTAAATCATCCATTTCTTTAATAAGTTTAGCTTCGGTATAACGAGCTGGTGGTTCAGTAAAGTGTTGCTCTTTTATAATATCATTTGAAACAATCACTTTAGAATTATAAGTGTCAAATGGTGGCAAGATAGCATCTTTAGTTTCTTCGTAATCTTTATAGACTTTTAGGTAACCATCAAAAATAATTACTTGACCAGTAGCTTTGAAGTTATAGTCATTATTGTTTAGAATAACAGTTGTACCTTCAACTTTAGATGGTGCCATGATACTAGCTAAAGCACGGTAATAAATTAATCTATATAGTTTATATTCATCATCTGTTAAATATTGTTTAACGCTTTCTGGAGTTCTTTGGATACTAGTTGGTCTAATGGCTTCGTGGGCATCTTGAACGTTTTCGGTTTTTTTACTAACTTTGACTGGTCCAGTGTACTCGTTACCATATTTAGTTTCAATAAATTTATAAGTTTCTTGGACAAATTCATTAGATAATCTAATAGAATCTGTACGCATATAGGTAATTAAACCAACAGTTTCATCAGCAAGGTCAATACCTTCATATAGTTTTTGGGCTACAGTCATGGTTTTTCTTGAAGAAAATTTTAATCTATTAGAGGCAGCTTGCTGCATAGTACTAGTAGTAAAAGGTGGTTTTGATTGTTTGTTTTTTTGTTTTTTCTCAACGCTTTCGATTTCAAAGGCTTTAGTTAATTTATCTAAAATATTGTTGGCTTCAGTTTCAGATTTAATTTCGATTTTTTTATGGTTATGAGCAAATAAGTTAGCTTCAAAATCGTTAAATTCAGCTTTAATTGTCCAATATTCTTCGGGGTTAAAGGCTTGTATTTCTCTTTCTTTATCGACAATTAGTTTTAAAGCAACACTTTGAACTCGGCCAGCTGATGAACCATCTGTTTTAGATTGAATTAATTTACTTAATCTAAAACCAATAATTCTATCTAAAATTCTTCTAGTTTCCTGGCTATTAACTAAGTTTTGGTCAATTTTACCTTCATGTTTCATAGCTTCTAAAATGGCATTTTTAGTGATTTCATTAAAAGTAACTCGGCTATAAGGTTTATCTTTTAGACCTAAACAATCATAAAGGTGCCAAGCTATGGCTTCTCCTTCTCTATCGTGATCGGTTGCGAGATAAACTTTATCAGCTTTTTGAGCTTCTTTTTTTAATTCATCAATGACTGTTTTTTTGCCTTTAATAGTTTTATAATCTGGTTTAAAATGGTTTTCAATATCAACACCTAGCCCATATTTACCTTTTGTAGATAAGTCTCTTATATGCCCTTTACTAGATGATACTACATAGTCTTTACCTAAGTATTTACTAATTGATTTTACTTTTGTGGGTGATTCCACAATGACTAAATTTTTACTCATAATTCACTTCCTTTTTGACTAATATAACTTATACACTAGTTTTAATTTTATGTCAAATATTTTTTATTTTTTGAAATTAAAAAGAAGATTTAGTTCGTTAAATCTTCTAGTTTATGGTATATGGATCGGACTGAGTTCCACTGCCTGATAACGTTAGCTTAGATGAAAGTGTAACGACAGTATGGGCAAGATACGGTTGTTTCACGTAGTCGTTGTAAATAGAACCACTATAGTTAACAAGAAATGTAGCGTCTGTGGTGTTAGTGTTAGGCGACAATGTCCACCATGCAGCGCCATCACTATTACGAATCATCCATGTTGTAGCTGTACACTTAAGACTATTGTTGTTATTTGAAAAAAACGTTCCACAATTATTTTTATCACTATTTGTTCTTAGATATTCAGATAAGGTTGGCAAAGCTACTTTTCCATTCCAAGTTTTACTATTTTCATCATTTACTTGTTCTTGTAAATTATTATTATTATTTACTACTGATCCTATATTATAATTACTGGAGACGATCTGGCTTTTAGCTACATTAGTTAAATTGTTATAATATGTACCATTTAAATATGTATTTAATGTGGATGGTCTAGACCAATTATTATTTCCATGATCATATATACCACCAGAATCATCCCATAATATATTTCTTATAATATTTATTCTCATTATTTTTATAGTTCTATCACATCCGATAGATATAATACGCCAGCCGGCTTGTTCATTATTAAATGTTATATAATTATTTGGATTTTTTCCTGTAAAGAAATATCGACATTCATACGGGTCTTTTTCTAGACCTACTATTAAATCTTTGGAAGTCATTACATCACATACATTATATAATTCATCTAAAGCATCTTGGACATTGGTTGAATTCATACCACTAGATGAATTATCATAAGTAGTACTACTACTTGGAAAATATGTGATGGCAAAGACACTGATTGAGCCAAAAACAAAGGCACCAATGATAAATCCGATAAAATTACTTTTGATATAATTCTTTTTCATTATTACACTCCCCTATTATTTACACAATTTATAAAGTTCATCGATGGCAGATTTGACATTTGTGGCATTTAAGCCACTTGAACTATTATTATAGGTTACTTCATTACTAGCAAAGGTTACTGCTGCATAAGAACCTACTATGCTAAAAAGGCAAGCTCCTAGAATAAAGCCAGTTAAATATCTTTTAGCAAAATCTTTAATATTAAAAGACATGTGTTTATTATTGATATATTGTTTCATGTGTTACCTCCCTTATTTTTATAATGCCACATTTAGGGACAAAAAGTATACCTTTTTTAGGACAAAAAGTTTACTTATTTATTTTTTTAATTGTGGGACAATAATTTTGGTGATAAGATGAATGAGGGATTAAAGAATTATAACAAGGATTTTAAAAAAGTAATTTGTCAAAATATTAAACGTTTTAGAAAAGAAAAAGAGATTTGACTAATGGATCTAGCTGAAATGCTTGAAGTATCTCCAGAATATTTAAAAAGGATTGAATCTCCTAATGATGACAAAAAGACTTGTTCACTGACTTTACTTTATAAATTATCACTGATTTTTGATAAAAAACTAGATGATTTTTTAGATGACAATCAAAAATGATTGTCTTTTTATTTACAGTGATGTTACAATAGTGTCTATGAGGTGCTGTTATGACAGAAAAAGAATTATTAATTTTTGAGATGATTAATGAGGGGTATTCTTTAAATGATATGGCTTATGATTTAATGCAAAGTCCTAGACAAGTACACAATAAAATTTTAAGGTTAAATAATGAGGGGTATTTTATTTCGCCAATTTATTTTGACGATGGTAATATTAAATATTGTTTTAAAGATTATAATCAAAAACATACTTTGAATTTAGTTATTAATGATAGTCACAAACTTAGAGCTTTAGTTATTGCAGATACACATATTGGTAATACATTAGAAAATATTGGTTATTTAAATAAAGCATACGATTATGCGAGGGATAATAATATTCACGTTATTTTCAATTGCGGTGATGTAATTGACGGTAATTTTACTAGAGGCGAACAAGCTATCAATAATATAGATGAGCAAATTAAAAGAGTTATTAAAAAGTATCCTTATGACAAGCATATTTTAAATTTTATTTGTTATGGTAATCATGACTACAGTGCTTATGAAGGTGGCAGAGATATTGCAAAAGCACTTTTAAAAAATAGACCTGATTTAATTAGTGGGGGTTATGGTGTTTCTTTAATCAATGTACTTAGAGATCAGTTTGTAATGTGTCATCCTTTGGGAGATGGTCATTTTAAAAAAATAGCTAACAAGTTAATTTTAGAAGGACATCATCATAAAACGATGTTTAAGATTGAAAGAAACAATTATACAATTAGTGTGCCACCAATGAGTGATTTATGTTTTGGAGAGGATGATAAGCCTGGGATGATAGATATGAAATTATCTTTTTGTTCAGGATTTATTCATATGGGATATTTTAAGTTAATAGATCTAAAGACAATTCCCAAAGTTTACAATGAAATGAGTATTGAGTTTTATTTAAAACACAAAAATATCGAAGAGAAAAGTTTAATACTAAAGTAAGGAGATTTATATGTTTATATACGACAATGATATTTTAAATAAAATAAGGGGTGAAAAAACTTTAGAGGAGATAGCTAATGAACTTGGTATTTCTTTAGAAGAGGCAAATGAGAGAATTATGAATTTAAAAGCTAGAGGTTTTATGCTTAAAAAAAAGATTTACGACAATGGCAAGATAAGATATATTGCAAAAAATCATCAATGTGACGATTCTTGCGTACTTGATATAAAATTATGTGACAGAAGCAAGTTTTCGGCAATGCTTATCAGTGATTTACATTTTGGTAATGAGCTGCAAGCGATAAATTATCTAGAAAAAGTTTATGATTATATGCAATTTACAGGAATTAATATAATTATTAATGGCGGGGATTTAATCGATGGTACATTTAGTAAAGGTAATCAAGATATTGCCAATCCAATAAAGCAATTAGATTTTGTTTTAGAAAATCATCCATTTGATAAAAATATTTTAAATTTAATTTGTCTTGGAAATCATGATTTTACTTTATATAAGTATGGTGTGGATTTAAAAAAGGCTTTAGAGTATTCAAGATATGATTTAATTCCATTTGGGTATGGAATTGGTATTTTGAACTTTGGCGGTGAACAAATTTTTATAAGGCATCATATTCCTGAGTACAGTTTTGAACCGATTTTTGGAAAACTGGTATTAGAAGGTCACAAGCATAAGATGGCTTTGACAAATGCAGATAAAGGTTTTTTAGTGAATATTCCTACATTAAGCAATTTGGTTTTAGGAAAATATGAATTGCCTGGAGCAATGAGAATGGATCTACTTTTTGATGACGAAGGATATATTAATTCTGGACATTTTGAACAATTTATTTTAACTGACAAAATTTATACAGTAAATGAAGCTATACTTGATTTAAGTTTTTTAAATCATGATTATATTTTAGAAGAAGAAGTGATACCTAAAATTAAAAAAATGAGTATTGGGCAGAGTCAAATTGAAAAGTTTAATAAAAAATGGCGACGTTAAAAAAGAATTCCTTAAGAATTCTTTTTAATATTTGCCACATTTACTACCCCATGAATCGACAAGTACATTATTGCGATATATTTTAAGCAGTTCACAGGAGTTAGGACAGTGGTGACATTCAAAGGCTTTGGTTTGAAATTTAAGATTTTTCATTTCTAAGGAATAAGTTTTGCCGGTTTTATGTTTTTTAGCTAAAATAGCAATACCGATAGCACCCATAAGATGGCTATTTTTATCAACAATAATATCTTCTTTTAGAATTTCTTTAAAGTATTTAACGACACCTTTATTTTTAGAAACTCCGCCTTGAAAGATAATGGGACCAACTATTTTCTTACCTTTACCAACATTATTTAGATAGTTTAAGACAACGCTTTTACAAAGTCCGGCAATAATGTCTTCTTTGGGGTAGCCAACTTGGGCTTTATGAACTAGGTCTGATTCGGCAAAGACGGTACATCTAGCAGCTATTTTAACTGGGTTTTGGGATTTTAAAGCATAATCGCCAAATTCTTTGACATCAATTCCTAATCTTTTAGCTTGACTAGATAGGAATGAACCCGTTCCGGCGGCACATAAGGTATTCATGGCATAGTTGGTAATAATACCATTTTTGATTAATATAATTTTAGAGTCTTGTCCACCTATTTCTAAAATGGTTCTGACATTCGGATAAAAGGTTAAAGTACCAATGGCATGGGCAGTGATTTCATTTTTGACAACTGAAGCCTTAAGCATTAAACCAATTAATTTTCTAGCACTTCCCGTAGTACCTATTCCCTTTATTTGATAATTATCTGGAAGATTTTGTTTTAGAATATTTAAAAGGTTTTTAACGGCTTTAGTAGGATTTCCTTCAGTCCATATATAGGCTTGAGTGATAATGTTATTATTATCATCAATAATAACTCCTTTAGTAGATATTGAGCCAATATCTACTCCCAAGTAACAATCTTTCATTTATCTTTCCTCATTTCTAACATATCATAAAAGGCTTCTAACCTGGTTTCGATGCCAGTTTGCGATGTAGCAGAATCGAAGCTAAAAAATAAAACAGGTTTATTATATTCATTGGCTATTTTGTTAATTATGGGCATGGCACCAATTTCTGGAGTACAAAATGATGATTTAATATGAATAATGCCATCATAGTCCGATTCACAAAGATATTTACATCTGGCAATATTATCACTAGCATCAGCACCTAGTGAATAATGAAAATATTCTTTAGCGTATTTTTGATACTTTTTATATTCTTTGGCTTTTTCAAATAAAAGATAATGAACATTGGTAAATCTTTTAATTTCAATATGATGTTTAGCTAAGGATTTTTCTAAATAGTAGTTAGAAAAAGGCTCCATGATAGTATATAACTCCCCTATGATACCAATTTTTAAGCGTTTATCGGGTTTGTGAGTTTTTAGTTTAGAAAATTTTTTTAGATACTTTTTATAAGTTTTATATAAGTGACGGTAATTTTTAGTTTGGTTAAATTCCGTTAACATGGCTTGTTTTAGATTTTCAAAGGAACCTTCTATTTGTTCGAATCCAATATTTTCGCGGATATAATCATCAATAATATCCATATATTTTACCATTTTGATGGTGATGAAACTATAGTAGATGTTTTTTATTTTAGAATATTTAGGATTAATTTGTTTTAAGAGTTTATTAATTCTTTTAATATTGGTTTCACCTTTAGTAACTAAGTTAATAACTTTACAATTATAGCCTAAATCTTGGATGATTTTTTCTTGAAGTTCGGCATAATAACCATACCGGCACCCACCACCCATTTGGATTAATATTTCAGCGCCTTTTTCTAGGCATTCTAACATAGTACCTAGAGTATATTTAAAAGGGGTACAGACAAATTCTGGCGAATATTTAGTGCCTATTTCAATGGTTTTAGAGGTTATTTTAGGGGCTTGGATGATTTGGTCATTTGGGAAGATATGTGACAGTAGGTAAGTGGCTGGAATATAATAATCCCCCATTTGAGGAAAGGCTATTTTAGTCATTGAGTTTACCTCCTAGCATGTCTAAAAAACTTTCTAATCTAGTTTCTAATCCAGTAAATGATGAGTTATCGTCGATAACAATGTTTAAATACGGAATGGTTAATTTACGCATAGCTAGTTCACAAGCGAGAGAGTCTGGGGCACACGGGAATGATGATATAAAAATGACTCCGTTAATTTGATTTTGACAGTAAACGATGGCGCCTAGATTATCTTTACTATATTTAAAATATAAATCTTTAGATATTTTTTTGCTTAAATGATTGGTTATTTTGGGATTAAATTTGTCAGAATAAATTAGTTCAATATCATTTTTAATTAGGTATTTAATAATGTCTTTACCAATGAGTTCATCATAGAGATTATATGGATGACCAACTAGTAAAATTTTGGTTTTTTTGCTTTTTAATTTATTTAAATTAATTTGATGATTTTTTTTAATTCTTTTATTGTTTTGAATAATAGCATATTTATAGGCTTTTTTTATTTGACGAGGTTTTTTATTTAAAATTTTACCAATTTTATAAAGTCCTTTTTTTAAGGTTTGCTTTTGATTTAAATCGATATTATAGTGCAGGATATTAATATCAAATAAGTTTTTAACAATATCATAAGCTGCCCAAAAATTAGTACATGTTTGATTATCGTTTTTAAAGTTACTGATTCTAGGAATTAAGATATAATTACATTTATCTTTTAGATAGTCAACGTGTCCAAGATAGTTTTTTAAAGACAGGCACATTTCGCTATTAGACATTTTAAGTCCCCTATCCATAATTTCTTTATTAGTTATAGGACTGATAATATAGGAGATTTTTAAGGCGGAGAAGAAGTCTTGCCAAAGGTCTTTATAATAGTAATAAAACAAACTGCGGGGAATGCCAACTGTATTCATAAATATCACCTGTATCAATATATTATGGTTTTTATTTTTTTATGAATAATTATTATTTTTTGACAAATTATATTAAGGGAGGATAATTTATGGAAAAGCAAAAAATTAATTGTACTGTTTATGATTGCAAGTTTTGCGATGTGATGAACGATGCGTGCCAATTAAAGCAGATTAAGGTTGCTTGTTGTCACGGTGATAGTGAAAAAGAATCGACGATGTGTGACAGTTATAAGAAAACAGAAATCGATTAATTTGATAAATTAGGAGGTTTTTATTCCTTCTTTTTTTGAAATTGATAGTGAAAACTATTGATTATTTTGTGTAAAGTTTGTAAAAAGTGTATATGCTTAGCAATTTATTTGGTATAATTAAAGATGTTAGGAGGTAAGTTACATGCACATTAAATTACTTTCGAATGCTGAATTTTTAGAATTCTCTAAACAATTTATACCAGGGTCTATTTATCAAACACCTTATTATGCGTTTACAATGAATGAAGAAAATTATACTTCAATGTTTATAGGACTGATGGATGATAATGTTTTAAAAGCGGCTAGTTTAATTTTAGTTTATAAGGTGAATGGTTTTAAGTATGCTTTAGCTCCTAGGGGTTTTTTAATTGATTATAATGACAAACAGTTATTATCAACTTTTACAAAACAAGTGAAGAAATTTTTAGGAAAAAAGGATGTAGTGGCTATTAAAATTAATCCAATGATTGTACGTAAAGTTTACAATAGTGCGGGACATACAGTCAGTTATAATGAATTATACGACGATACTTTTAATACTATGAAAAAATTGGGATATTTTCATTTAGGATATAACAATTACTTTGAGGCTTTAAAACCAAGGTTTGAGGCATATATTAATTTAGATTTAGATTATATTAAGTTATTTGCGAATATTGATAAAAGTTGCCGAAATAAAATTAGAAAAGCAGTTCGTGATGGAATTAAAGTATATCATGGAAATGAGGATGATTTAAAATATTTATACGAGCAAACAAAGGATGAGTATCCAAGAGATTTACAATATTTTAAAAATTTATATAAGTTTTTTGGCAAAGATGATTTGATAGATTTTTATTATAGTAAGTTAGATACGACTAGTTATTTACAGTATACACAAAATATGTATAATAAATATTTATTACGCAGTTCTGAACTTAGCCGAACTTTAATATCACAAACAGGTAATGCAGAAAAAATTGTTAACGAAAAAATGATAGTTGATCAAAATGTGGTGAAATATCGTAATCAATTAGCAGAAGCGACAGATTATTTAAAGAAATTTACTAATGGAGTTGTCACTTCGACGGCTTTAGTAATTAAATGGCAAGATGCAGTTTATTTGGTAATAGATGGCTACGATAAGAAATATAAACATTTTGGGGCAAAACAATTGATGATTTGGAAACTAATTGGTAGATATGCGAAGTTAGGATATAAACGATTTTATTTAGGCGGTGTAGCAAATATTAACAAGCCAAACAATAAATATAAAGGTTTAAATGAGTTTAAACTTAATTTCCACTCTAATGTTATCGAATATGCGGGTGATTTTGAGTTAATTACTAATTCACCACTTTATTTTGTATATAAGAATTCTTTTGGAATTACAGGAATTTTTGGTAATTCAAAAAAATAACGATAATTTTTCGAAATTATCGTTTTTACATATTTACATTGTGATATACGTGCTGGATATCTTCAACTTCATCTAGCATATTTAACATTTTTTCAAATGTTTCTTTATCTTCGCCTTCTAAAGTAACTTTGTCTTTTGGTAACATAGTTATTTCATCTAAATCGAATTCAACATTAGGTAGTTTAGCGGTAATAGCTTCTTTGATGTTATTTAAATCATTAGGAGCACCATATACTATTACTTCACCATTTTCGGTTTCAATGTCATTTATGTCTAGACCAGCTTCTAATAAGGCGTCTAGGGTTTCTTCTTCAGTTAAGCCTTTGAAACTGACAATACAAAGATGGTCATACATATAGCTGACACTACCTTGGGCACCCATTTTGACATGGCATTTATTAATGACAGCTCTAATGCTACTGACACTACGGTTAACGTTATCTGTTAGACAACTAACGATAGCAGTTGAGCCAGATGGTCCAAAGATTTCATAGTTCGTAGAGGTATATGTTTCGTCTACTCCACTGTTTACTTTATCAATCGCACGATTGATAATATCATTTGGTACTTGTTCTTTTTTAGCTTTTTCAACTAATCTTTTTAAAGAAGGATTGCCTTCTAATTCTACACCACCGTTTTTAGCAGCTTGGTATATTTCTCTTGCGTACATTGAATATAATTTTGCTTTAGCCGCACCTGTTTTTTGGATGCTGGCTTTTCTTACTTCGTATGCTCTTCCCATATTAAACTTCCTTTCTGTGCTTTATCTAATGCGTCTTTAGCTGCAGTTTGTTCTGCAGATTTTTTACTATGTGAAGTTCCCCTACCATATACAATTCCATCAATCACAACTTCAACTGTGAATTTTTTATTATGTGATGGTCCTTCTTCACTTACTAGTTTATATTCCAAACTTCTTTTTCCGGTTTGGACAAATTCTTGTAAAATTGATTTATAGTCATCAAAGAAATCAATTTCATGATTTTCAATTAGTGGAACAATATAGTTTGTGAAAAATTCTTTAACGGTTTCTAATCCTTGGTCCAGATATAAGGCGCCTAGAAATGATTCAAAAATGTCAGAGACAATGGTTTTACGATATTTACCACCATTTTCTTCTTCGCCTTTACCTAATTTAAGGTATTCGTTGAGACCTAGTTTTAATGAATATTCATAGTTAGCAGTTTCACAAACATAATGAGCTCTAATTTTAGTCATTTCACCTTCATCATATTTATTACTTTTATAAAGATATTCACTCATTAGAAGTTCTAAAACAGCATCTCCTAAAAATTCTAATCTTTCATAGCTTTTGACTTTATGTTCATTAGCGTATGAAGTATGTGAGAAAGCTGTTTCATATAATGTAATATCATTTGGTTTGATGTTAAATTTATCTAATAGTTCCACATTGAATCACCTTTAGTATTATATCATTTATTTTGTTTATTTAAAAGGGGGATATTATGTAAAGTGATTTTTAGGCTCTGGTTTACCTTTTACATTTATGTATATTTTTAGTATAATTAATAAGGAGAGAATATGAAAAAGATTTTAATAAAGTTAATTAAAATATATCAAAGTATTCCTGGCCCTTGGCACAGTTATTGCCGGCATATTCCGACGTGCTCAGAGTACGCAATTGAAGCGATTGATTATTATGGTGCTTTTAAGGGCTCTTTTATGGCACTTAAGCGAATACTTAAATGTAATCCACTTGGAACTAGTGGATATGATCCAGTGATTAAGGAGGGTAAAAAATGAAAAAGGTTGTAAGTTTATGTTTACTGTTTATTTTAGTGTTTGGTATGACAGGATGTATTAAACGAGATACAATGGAGGATATTACGATTTATACCACTAATTATCCAACAGAATATATTACTAAAAGATTATATGGCGAGTTTAGTTCAGTTAAAAGTATTTATCCAGATGGGATTAATATAAATGATTATAAGTTAACAAACAAACAAATTGGAGATTACAGTAAAGCTAATTTATTTATTTTTAATGGATTGAGTAACGAAAGAGATTATGTTGAACCAATGCGTAAAATTAACAAAGATTTAAAGATTATCGATACGACTTTATCAATGGAATATAATGATAGTATTGAAGAGTTATGGCTTGATCCATCCAATTTTCTAATGATGGCACAAAATGTAAAAACAGGATTTGGTGAATATATTGATAGTTATTATTTATTGAACAAGATTGAAGAAAAGTATGAAAAATTAAAAATAGAAGCATCTAATTTAGATGCGAAGATTAAAGATGTTGTTTCTAATGGCAATAGTACAGCAATTGTCGCTTCAGATAATATGTTCAAGTATTTGGAAAAATATGGCGTTAAGGTTTATTCATTAGATGAGGATAATACTGATGTGAATGCGATTTATAATGAGGCTTTAAAAATGATTAAAGCAGGAACAATTAAGTACGTATTTGTTAAGGGTAATGAAGAATATAATTCGACAGTACAAAGGTTAATTCAAAATACAGGAGTGACAGTTCAAAATTGGGATACTTTATCTAATTTAACAGAAACACAGAGGACTGAAAAAGAGGATTATTTTACTATTATGAATGAAAATTTAGAGTTACTTAAAAATGAGCTATATAAATAGCAGGCTTAAATTAAGCCCGCTTTTTTTTGCTTTTTTTAAAGATTAAAATGGCAATTATGAATAATAAAGTTAATAGAATAATTAAAAGTGGAATTTTTTCTTGTAAAAGGAAACTTTTTAAATTAAATTCTAAAGGTTTAGTTAATTTAATTTGCTGAGTATCCAAAAGTTTATTTTGATAATAGATTTTTAAGGTGCCTAAAGTGGTGTCTTTTTTGACAAATGGTGTAATTTCTTCTGTACCTTGATATGAGTATTTTACATCATTTGGATTATAGTTATTATTTAGATATAACGTGATATTTTTTACCGGATATAATTTTAATTTTTCGTTTTTGGTATATTTAGTTTTAATAGTTTTAAAAGGTTTATTTTTATCGACGATGAGTTTATTACTATAATTATTTATAAAATAATCATAGATAGTTTTAGCATCTTCAATATGATGCGGAGCTTTTTTATCATACAAGGCGCCTGTAGTTACTAACATATAATTAACATTATTAGCTTTAGCAATAGTGGCTAAGCATAATCCAGCATCGGTGGTAGTTCCGGTTTTACCGCCTAATATATAAGGAATATCGATATTAAATTTATTAGCGTTGCTTTCGATAGTGCTTTTAAATTTAATTTTGCCATCTGAGGTGGTATATTTTTTAGTTTGGATTATTTTTTTAAAGTTATTATTTTTTAAAGCGGTTTGAAAAATAATGGATAGTTCTTTGGCGGTAGAATAATTATTTTCATCATCTAGACCTATAACGGTTGAAAAATGAGTGGTTTTAAGGTTTAATTTTTGGGCTTTTTCATTCATTTTTTGAATAAATTTTTCTTCTGACCCTAAGGTGTTTCTAGCCAAGGCTTTAGCTGCGTCGGCTCCGGATGGCAGTAAAAGACCATATAATAGATCTTGATATGTAACTACTTCACCAACAGTGAAGCCGGCTGTGACAGCGTTGGCTTCGGCAAGACCAGCAAAATCTTCTTTTGTTAAGACTATTTGTTTATTTAGGTCATCGATATGTTCTAAAGCGACTAAGGCAGTCATGATTTTAGTAAGACTGGCAATAGAGACTTTTTGGTCGGCATTTTTTTCATATAGAATGGTTCCATTATCTAAATTATATAAAATAGCAGTTTTAGAACTGATGTTTAATTCTAGGGCGTTTACTTTAACGGTTAATAGGACAAATAATAAGATTAGTGTGATAAATTTTTTCATAGTTCCTCCTATTTTTTGATTGCAATGGCACCATAAGGTGGAAGGTGGTGCGAACTGGCGTTATTTAAGGTATAAGTTTTAGTAGAAGTTTGGTATTCTTTTGGAATATAAATATCTTGGTCTACGCCTACTCTACTTACGACGATTAGCATTTGATTATTTTGATCATATCTTTCAAACATAAAATATTTATCATTAATGGTTTTTATATCAATGTCGGCAGTTCTTAAGAATTTTTCTATTTGTCTGACATTGCCGGCATTTTTAAAAATAGCTAAAATTTGTTTATCGTGATTGTCTTTAGGAAAAGGACTTCTATTAGAAAGGTTACCCATACCTTGGACTCCTACTTCATCACCATAGAAGATTGATAAAATACCTGGGAAAAAGGTCAAGGTAAAGATATAGGGCGCTAAAATTTGTTTACCTTGGTTATATTGGCTTTCGGATAAGTGATAATTTTGGCACCAATTATAGTTATCATTGTTTAAGTTCCATCCCCATTCACCATATTTTTGAAATTCATCACATGAAAGTAAATTAATAGCTCTAGTGATGTCGTGAGTTGAGGTGAAGTTCATTAAGGTCTTGATGGTGTCTTCTGGATATTCGGTTAAGATTTCATTAATGATGTTTTTTAATTTATCTACATCGGCATATTTAAAGTATCTAAGTAAAGCATCGATAAAAAGATAATTCATAACGCTATCCATTTCTTTACCTGAAGAGATATATTCGCGGTTCATGCGCATAGGATTTTTCCAAACTTCACCAATAATGAAACCATCTTCTTTATTTCTTTTAACAGCTTGTCTTATTTTTTTGATAAAGTCATCATTTAATTCATCGGCAACATCTAGTCTTAAACCATCAATACCCAAATGAAACCATTGATCGATGATACCCCCTACTCCAGTTATATAATTAATCCATTCTGGGGCATAGCCGTCGCATTCTGGAAGGTTTTTCATGCCCCACCAATAATCATAGGTAGTGTGTCCATTTTCTTCATGTTTGCGGTAAAAAGGGCTATAAACAGAGTCTTGGGATTGATAGGCTCCTACATTATCATAGGTGCCATATTCGTTAAAGTATTTACTGTCATTACCGGTGTGATTAAAAACAGCATCTAAAACGATTTTCATATCTAATTCATGGGCTTTATCACATAAGTTTTTTAAATCTTCATTACTGCCAGCATAAGGATCAACTACTTCATAGTCGGCAGCATCATAACGATGGTTGGACTGGCTTTTAACAATTGGGCTGATATAGATAATATCAACGCCAAGTGATTTTAAATATTTTAATTTATCTTGGATACCTTTTAAATCGCCACCGTAAAAGTCATTATTCCATATTCCTTTGCTATCTGGTCCAATTTGCATTTCTTCACTCCAAGACTGATGAATATTCCTTCTAGGCATTTCTTGTAATGGTTTGTCACTGCCACGATTAAATCGATCTAGGAATATGTGGTACATAACTTTACCTTTTGCCCAATCTGGGACATCAAAGTTTACAGATAATTTCCATTTATCGTCTTCATTTAGTTGGTATTTATTGTCATTGTTTTTCTTTTTTAAATAAATAAAATTGCCATTGGCACGACAGGTGAAATAGTAGTGGTATATAGCTTTAGTTGGAATATATAGTTGGGTTTGAAAATAAGCCATATTTTCATCTTTATCAATATAGTTCATATGAATTTCTTGTTTATTTGGTCCGTCTTCTAAAATAAATTTTACATCTTCTATCCAACCTAGATTCATAGGTATTTGAATAGTTATTTCGTATAGATTACCATCTTCAGTTTTTTTGAGTGGTTTGAATTCCACTTTATAATTGTTTACTGCTTGCATAAAATACTCCCTTATATTTTCATTATATTACAAATTTAAGAAAAAAACATATAAATAAAAGAAAAAAGAGAATTTTTTCTCTTTATGCAATTGTATATGGGTCTGACTGGGTTCCACTTCCTGATAGTTTTAAATTTGAGGATAAATAGACGACTGGTCTTACAGCTCTCTGTCTATCTTTATTACTTAAACCAAGGCTGTAAGTAGCTAAACCACCAGAAACTATATATGCAGATTCTGAATCAGACGAAGTAGGTGTTATAGTCCAATAACTGGTGCCATCATAAAGCCAATTTGTGTCTTTACATGTGTCGTGGTTATCATTATTTAGCTTTAGAGTTCCACATTGTGAAACATTTGAATTTGTTCTTAAATATTCACTTGGGGTTATTAATCCAATAGTACTACTATATTTTCCACTATTTTCATTCTTTATTTGATTTTCCAAGTCATTATTAATTACATTAGATATGCTTCCTATACTCCAACTTTTCAAAACAATATAATTTTTGGTTGTAGTATTTAATTCATTTAAATACGTTCCATTTAAATAACTATTTAAACTAGCTGGGTAATTCCAATAACCATTATATGAATCATAAACCATATTACCTATACTATCATTTTTTATTATCTTAATTGTTCCATCACATTCGGCAGATATTATTCGCCAGCCAGCTTTCTCTCCATTAAATGTTATATAATTATTGGGATTAGCTCCAGTAAAGAAATATCTACATTCATACGGATCTTTTT